>DQVR01000054.1 GCA_015661645.1 Pyrodictium delaneyi | reverse complement strand
TTGAGCGCCACCGATCCTGTGAGGCCTCCGCTTTCTTTAGGCTGCTTTATAACGACTACTTTGACTACAGGTGCTGCCTGGCTATCCGTGTAGACGTTAACGTCACCACCTAGCACTTTGCCGCCGCTAGGCTTGAAGAAGGCAAGCCTTACTTTGAAGAAGTACTGGGCAACATAATCGCCGGCGGGTGCTGAGAAGTAGCGCGAATGCGGCCTTACAACAACTGTCACGTTCTTGAGGGGGCCGGTATAGGCCCCGCTTGCTATGTGGAGGGTCCCCGTGCCTATAGTACCTCCTCCCTCTGCCCATGCGTTCATAGACTCTACGGGCTTCAGCGTGGTGGGGTCAATCCGGTATCCTGGGTCTACTACCTGCACTGTCACTATACCGTCCCACGGCCCGGTCCAGTTGGTTGTTATCGTAAAGTTCACTGTGCCTAGGCCCTCTTCAGGGCCTATATAGAAGAGCGTGTCGGGGTAGTAGACGTCTATCTTAACCCTTATCTTACGCCCATCAGCTAGCGTCTGGATGAAAGGGCCCAGCTCAGCGTGGTATACTTTTACCTTTACAGTTCGCTCGGCTAGTGCAGGTGTCGTAATACTCGCTAGCACGATTATAGTTATGGCAGCCAGGCTAGCAGCCATACGGTGCATCGACGCCCACCTCGTCAGCTTCGTCTTACGGTCTTTTCTTCAATAGCGTGTACAACATTGTAAGGTACATCTTCTATATAGTCTCTATTATTGAATACTATCATTCTGTGAATTTGCTTCATCTCCATTCCTACATAGGCTAGCCAGTCGTCTAGAGCGCTACGTAGACTGTCCGCCTGAGCATAGTAGTCTAGCGTAGGGTCAGCTACTACGAACTTCTTCTGAGGAGCTATCCAGGCCACGACTATGCAGTGGTCATACTTTTCCGAGAACATGCAAAGCGTCCACGCATCACCAGCATTGTCCAGGTAGACCTTGTACATTGATGCCAGCAGTATAGACTGGTCTTCACAGTCGCCTGCCAGGCGCTGTAGAGTCTCAGACGGCGACTGTATATAGTTATCCACTATATCTATCTCAAAGCTGTAGAAGTACTTAGTGCCATCTATGTCCACGTACTCCGGCTTCTTTATCGCAACGAAATTGTGGTCCACTGTGTCCTGTATATTCTCCTGTACCCAGTCATACATTTCCCTCATGTCTTCAAGCGCACGCTCTCTATTGTATACGAGATACCCGGTTATTGATACTACTAGGTCTGCTACAGTGCCTGGCGTGAATAAGCTCCTTACATTCGGGGAGTAGTATGCATGGGTATTAGTGAGCACGTAGAGCGTTGTTAGGCTCGCGTTTATGTTATCAAGCAGCCTGGCCACAACGGCCGCATTAGCTATTGTGCTGTTAGCCTGCTGTATTAGGTTGAGGAGCTTCTTGTAGTGGCGGCTTATGTCGCGGAGCTCGAGTAGGAGTTTCGTGTTATTGTTCTCTAGTTCCTTTACTCTGCTAGCAAGTAGTTCTAGCTGCCGGCTTAGCTTCTGGTTCTCGCTGAGTAGATTCTCTACATTGTATTTGCTTTG
>DQVR01000010.1 GCA_015661645.1 Pyrodictium delaneyi | reverse complement strand
TGGGGTTTTACGAAGTCGTTCTGCATGTCTACTATGATCAGCGCTGTTTTCTCCGCTGGAAGCTCTACTGCCTCCTTAATTGGTATCTCTGGTACTTCTACCTTTGTCTTCCCGGCTACACTCATAGTCTGCTCTCCCTATACTTATAGCTAAGAGCCCTGACTCTAAGGCTTATAGCCAGCCACGCACCTGGGAGCTGTGACCTGGGGTGCAAGGACGGGATGAGCGGGAAGCACGGTAAATACGCCTACGTGCTCCGTAACGATGGGTGGTATATCAAGGTACGTGTTCTCAAGAGCCGGAAAGACGATGACGCGTCCAAGTACATAGTAGTAGGGCCTAAGAGAAGGGAGCCGCCGATATCGTTCCCCGTACTTAAGGAGGACGAGGTTCCAGAGGAGACCAGACGCCAGCTCTACCAGGTCTAGCCGTATAGAATACAGTACGTCGTTATGTTATAGAGCTGGCTATAGAGCTGGCTGCTCCTCCGAGTATACACGTTTCTCTACTCTTTAAAGCCCGGTGTAATAGGAGACTGCCTACACCTAGCTCCACATATAATTAGTAGCTTATTTGGTATAGTATCTTGGTATTGGCTATTGCAGGGTGCAAGGCCTCGACGCCCTCTGGGTGGCCATGTCTTGACTTATAGTATTCTAGCCTACGATCCTCTGCTCGGCCAGGCTGGTGTAGCAGTTGTGTCGGGAAGTATATCTGTAGGCTCAAGGGTGCCATGGGGCAGGCACGGTGTAGGAGTAGTTGCTACACAGGCTTATACAAATCCTGCCCTAGCCCCAATGGTGCTGGAATTCCTCTCGAAGGCATCCAGTGCAGAAGAGGCCCTCCGCATGGCGCTCGCACGGGATCCTAGTCCTGCGCACCGCCAGGTCGCCGTGATAGATTACCGGGGCGATATTGCTGTCCACGATGGAGAGTGGTCACCGAGCTGGCACGGCTATATAGTTCACCCGCAAGAGCCTCTTGTCTGCATAGCAAACCTTGTTAAGGGCCCAGAGGTCTGCAGAGCGGCTATCAAAACATTCGTTAGAGCGAAGGGCGGGCTTGCAGACAAGCTTCTCGCTGCAATAGAGGCCGGTCACCGGGCGGGCGGCGACCGTAGAGGGGACCGTTCTGCCGCACTCCTGGTTGTAGGCCAGACCGAGTATGCACCCTACTACGACCGTGTAGTAGACCTCCGGGTAGACTACTCCGAGAACCCAGTAGAGGAGCTAAAACGGATCTACACCCTCTATACCGAGGGCTACTAGCTAGAGCTGGGCGCTTTAGCCCTCACAGAGGTTATTCAGCTCCACTATACGGGCTGCTCTACACGCTATCCTCGTAGTGCTGCAGAGGTTGCAGTTCTTCTTTTCCCTTAAGCGTTCTATACGTGGGCTTAGCCCTTCCTTTTCTAGCTGTTTGCCTAGCCATTCCTCGCTTGCCCACTGGTCGGGCCCTAGGAGTATTATGTCGGGCCTTATAGCCCGAATAGGCTCTAGTATGTCCTCCTCGCTGCCTAGCACGGCCTTGTCTACGTAGCGTATAGCTGATACCACAGCGAGCCGCTGTTCCTCGGGAACTATGGGATCTCTGTTCTTGAACCGGCGTACGGAGCTGTCCCTCGCCACTACCACGTAGGCGCGGCCACGGAGCCACGCTTGCCTCAAGAGTTCTATATGCCCTGGATGAATTATGTCAAAGGTTCCTGCTACGAGTACCTTAGGGCGCTCAAGAAGCCTGCTTGTTGGCCGCCACTCGAGCCTGGCGAGACCCAGCCAGCGGAGCGCATCCACTAAGCCCTCAGCGTATGCTATATCAGCTAGTGCTGTAAATACGTCACCGCGCTCAAGGTAGTAGCGTGCATCGCTGACGTACAGCCGGGCTAGCTCTACTAGCCTTAGTGCTCTACTGTCCAGACTCGCCTTCGCCTCCTCGAGCTTCTCGAGGGCCAATTCGACGTTTACTATGTAAGCTTCTACCCGCTTCTCTGGAGGTACCGCTGTGAGATCGGCCAAGCTACCGGCACACCACTAGTTAGGTTCTTTCGGGAGTACTCTTGGCGCTGGTTTTATCGTTCCCGGGCCAGTGGCTAGACGGAGCCTAGGCCCGAGAGACGGTCTAGGTCAGCCCAGGCTGCTCCCTGCTCAGCCTCTTTCCAGGCCTCACCGAGCGCCTGGTAGAGAGCTTCTAGGGGCTCGAGGCCCTCCTCTACTACTAGGCGGTGCAGCCTCCTGTAGTGCTCGCGCCGCTCCCAGATATACTGCTCTACGAGCTTCGAAGGGGCTCTCCTCGCGGGGCCTTGTCCCACACCGGGCGACTTAGGGTCTAGGTAGAGACGTCCAGGCTTCAGTCCCTCAACAAGTAGCGGGTATAAGCGGCACCGCATAGGCCGAGCAGGGTAGACGATGCAGAGCTTAACCCCGTCGTGTTTCTCGGCTAGGAAAAGACACCGACCACGCTCGTCTCCACGGAGAAGCATATGAGGCATAATGTCGGCTATTATCACCTTAACATAGCCGCGTAGAAAACCGCGCCACCCTATACGCAGAAACCTAGCTATACGCACTACGTCGAATACTGTTAGCGACACATTAGGACCGCCACTACAGCAGCCGCCGCACCTAGTACAGCGGAACTGGAACAAGCCACTGGGCTCCACAGGTATTAGCCTGCTGGTATATTCCTCAAGCTCATCAATACTTGGGCCGTCCAATGCCTAGCAGCCCCAGGAGCCGCGAAATCTACCTATCCCCTTATACCGGGAGGGTCTACCGGAGCGTAACTGTTAAACACCCCACCGCCAGGAGGATAGGTACCTCACGGAGCCGCAGAGCCTCTGGACCTGTGCCGCCGTAGCTCAGCGGGCAGAGCGCCGGCCTTGTAAGCCGGTGGCCGCGGGTTCAAATCCCGCCGGCGGCTCCACCCACTGCTACCTCTATTAAGCCTCTACCAAGAATACGCGATTTCCTAGCGCTGTGTCTACCGTCCAGGGCGCGAACACCAATAGATGATTAGATCTACAACAACCATGGGGACCAGCTGCACTAGAGCATATATAGCAAAGGCTCCGCTACACGTTAACATCCAGATTCAGCCGAGGGTACTCACTTCATTGCATGTGCTCCGCCCTAAAGGCCTTCATCACGCAAAGCCCGGTGGGCATGAGTAGCTCTCCGAGCCATACTACATGGCTGCTCATGCGCCTAGTGCCGGGAGAATGAACCACCTGGGCTCTTGCTAGAGTACCCCGGGCAGCTTACTCTTCTGTTTTCTCTACACTGCTCTCATAATCTCCGCTACTGTTCACCCTCCTCTATATTATCCTTTGACTTCCTATGTTTCTCGTTTTCACTGCCCGGTCTATGCTTAGAATACCGGTATACCTGCAGTGTCATAGCTAAGACGGAGGCCACCGGTGCTACTAGCGTTAGCTGTGCAAGCTGAGCAGAGCCTTTATGCTTGCCATATAGAGCTATATCTTCCTTGATCTCCTTTACTCCTGGTGTCTCCGAGGGGTTGTCTGAGTATATATAAGCTCTATAGTATTTTGAGGAAGCTTGTGGCAAGACTATAGGCAGCTTTAACTTCTATCCTTAGGGGCCCTGTCGTGTTCGAGTAGCTTATTACTGTCCTTACCTGTATATTGTGAAGCATTTGCTTTCGGCTATTGCTTCATTTATGGAGCTTATGTTGCAGTAGAACTGGTCTATCGTCGGCTGCATTTCTACACCGTTTTCTACAAGGCTACACATGTTCATGTTAATACTTGCTTCAAGAGTTTTATTGCTTAAGCCGAATACTCCTGCGTACTTGCTTAGCTCTACTCTTATCTTTTCATGTCTTATTTCTGCTCTTAGCTTGATGCTGTATGTCTGCACGGTACGCTTTAGTATGGCGATTGTTATAGTACTCTTAGCCTCAGCTCCTATCGTCTCGTTTGTGTTTGGGTTCTAAAACTCTAGCAATATACATACAGTGTACACGTAGCTATGCGTGGTTACATAGCCAGAGATATAAATATATGCTACTATCAATAATATCACTATAACAGCTAGTGTTGCTAGCTGGAGTTTCAGCCTAGACAGCACCCATAAGCACACAGGAGCCCTATGTATTTAGTGCCATACGAATTATTGCTTTCGCGGTGCACCTCAGAAGACTTCCACACTTATGCCACATATGTCACGTGCTATGACACTGGCTCGGGTAGCGGTACCCGAGTCGTATTAATGAGGGATGCCTCTCCAATACCTTTGGGTGCTCAGCTGTGGAGCTTGACGTGTTCAGGCTATCGCTATACCAACCAGGCGGCCCCATGGGCACCATATACGCTGTGGAAGAAGTGATATACAGTACCCGCTCACAATACCAGGACATAATAATAGCAAGACTGAAGGGTTTCGGCAAGACACTCATACTCGACGGACTGATCCAGAGCACTGAAAGCGACGAGTACATCTACCATGAGGCGCTTGTTCACCCTGCAATGTCTGTTCACCCGGAGCCTAAGCGTGTACTCATACTAGGTGGCGGCGAGGGTGCAACACTACGTGATGTACTTCGACACAATACTGTAGAGAAGGCCGTAATGGTTGATATTGACGGCGAGGTTGTCGAGGTCTCTAAGAAGTTTCTACCAGAATGGCACCAAGGCGCCTTCGAGGATCCACGTGCGGAAGTATACATTATGGACGGGTTTAGGTTCGTGAGAGAGGCCGCCAAGCGCGGCGAGAAGTTTGACGTAATCATGATGGACCTCACAGACCCCTACGGCTCCGATATAGCAGCGCAGCTCTATTCCCGTGAAGCATTTGAGCTTATAACTAGGGTTCTCGAAGAGGACGGCATTATAGTGACGCAAGCTGGTTGCTCTACACTCTTCCCTGAGGCATTTCAGAAAGTCTACAATGCCATGAACCAGGTGTTCCGCTTCGTTAGAGAGTATGTCGTATGGGTTCCATCGTTCGCCTATACTAACAGCTTCATAGCGGCATCCAACAAGCATCGTATCGAGAGTATACCAATGGAAGAGATTGATCAGAGACTTGAAGAGCGTAGTGTCAAGACTAAATTCTACAACGGTTTAAGACATATAGCAATGATAGGCATGGCTGGTGTCTCGCTTAACGCGGCACAACAGTGAAGATAGGGTCTATGTTTCCATTCTTCCGCCTCATCACTAACATGTAAGCTACGACTTGTAAAAACCGGCTGGGACACTGCCTCAATCTCCATTGTTACGCCTATCATTTATCATTTCTATGACTTCGCTAACCTTCTTACAGATCTCTGTTAACGCGACAACTATGTTGTCAGGCACTTCGTAGAGGTATGCTCTCCCGCCACGTCTTAGTGGGTATGGTCTCCGGACTACTAGGGATTTTGCATGGAGGCTGCGAAGTGCCCGACGGACTACCTCCGGGTTACGGCCTAGGGCCTCCGCTATATCCTTCGCGATGGCTCCACGGCCACGGCTCACGAGGTATGCTAGTACGTGTGCCTCCTCCTCGTTAAGCGAGAAGGCGCACTTTAGTATACACTTAAGCCGTGCTGCGTTTGCTCGTGCTAGGGGCCTAGCTTGGTCAACATCGCTTCTATACCATGGGCTGAGCCCTGGACGCGTTATAGACTGCAAGGTAGAGCATACACCTCCCGGGGAGTCGGGATCCTGATTAAAGAGAATAGACTGACCAACTCTTAATATCTTTAACGTTCGTTAACTAACACC
>DQVR01000095.1 GCA_015661645.1 Pyrodictium delaneyi | reverse complement strand
TTTCAAGGCTTGGAGGATAATTGTTAGCGCCTCTGGCCTGCTAAGCCGGTGGGGGTCCACCCCGCGCGGGTTCAAATCCCGCCCCCGGCGCCACACAACTGTCAGCTCCCGTCGGCACCTAAACCCCAAGCGCGCCGCTTCATTCCCTACTACTTGTTTCAAGGCTACCTGCTCAGAATAGTACCTTTTACTCGCTCTCGCTTCTGAAAGTTTAGGAAGGCTTAGTTGTGTCCACGCATCTTTTGCTATATGCCTTACTTGCTTATGCATTCTCTCACGAACTCGTCAAGCTTGTTTACATCTACTATTACGTATGGCTCGTTATCTATATTTGTGAATTCTATTATCCCGATCTTTTCCAGCTTCCGGAAGCACTCATCACCACATCCTTTCAACTCTTCTACTATGTCCGTGAACTGTAGATATCCTGTCTCCTCGGCCTCGTGGCGCCTCCAGAGCCCATAGAGAGCTATCTTCACTGTTTTCTGCCCCGTCGCCCTCGTCATAGATAGTACCATGTTGCCGCGATCGAGTAAGTAACGACAGAAAACCAGCTTGAAAGCTTCAACCGGATCCATACGTTCTATGTACATGCTCTACTGGCACCCTTTCCTAGCTCTTATACTTAAAAGGAGTGACTTCGTGTCGTCGATTAGGCGCCGGGCAACGTCTACTTTGTGCCTGACACCAGGTATTAGCGCATCTGGATACTCCAGAGCACGCATCTCGTAGTAGAGCGCCTCCATTAGCTCAAGGACTACCTCTGCGTCTTCGAGCCTATCTACCCGTATTAGGTCTAGCGCGAGCCGGCGTAACTCACCTAGTGCATCACCAACGCCCTGGAGGTAAGGTACCTCCGCTACACCCAGATCACGGTGGCTCGGTATATCACCTTCAACCACTATGCTGTAGAATACCCTCGCCTCCACATACTCTGAAAGCACGTTGTACACGAAACCACTCTCACGTAGAAAGCTATCGCCTGAGGCCAGCTTTATGAACTCCTTTACACGTTTATCCATCTCTTCTATGTAGCCACGGGCCTCCTCTATAAGCCCCCGGTGCAGCGCATTAATAGCCCATCCCGACATCTTTATGATATCCCTACCGGATTTTATGAGGCTGTCCCTAGTCTCCTCTCTCCTCGATAGCACAGAGTCTACCTCGGCTATTATGTTCCTAAACTTGTGAGCCAGCTCGCATACGTTTATCCTAGCTATTCTTAGTGCCGCCAGCTCCTTACTCATTTTGTCCTCACGCCACTGGATAGACTGGTTAGTTTTTCCAGCAAAAATCCTAGCTCCTCCTCCCGGAGCACAGAGAGCCACTCAGTACAGCAGCGGGCCTCACCCCTCCTAAGCATCTTCACAGCGTCTGCAGCATTCTGGGCTGGGCTTCCTCTTGTAGTATCAATCTCAACTACAGGTACACCTTTGCCGGCAAGACGCTTAGCCTCCTCTGCTATTACCCCTACTAACTCTGCTTCGACGTTTTCCGCCACCTTTTGCGGTGGCCACCCCCGTCTCTCAAGCCTCCTTAGCAGCACAACAGGGTGACACCGGGTAACAACGACACCTTCAACAACGTCCAGAAGCTCTTCGAAAGGCTCCAGCCAGTGTGTCTCGACAACATGCCTAGTGTAACGCTTTAACGCTTCTAGAAGCCTCTCATAGTCTATCACGAAGCTTCGGCGCTGTGCATCGTATTGTATCCATAATCCCTTTTCTAGCACAATCCAGGATACTGTGACAAAACGACGGCCTAAAAGACGGGCGATACTCGAGCCAAGCAGACTCTTACCTGCCCCAGGTGTACCAACAACTACTATCAACTCAGTACCCCGATATGCCCCGAGGCTCTCACTAGCGTTCTACAAGACGCTTCCGAAACCCTAGGTCCTAGAATACCTGGATGAGGCCAGTTAGCTACACGAGAATCAAGATAGAATTGGGTTTAGGCTGCACTATAAAGCCTGCAGCCAAAAATTATGGCTTAGCTTTGAGGAGCTACTCTTCTTCCTTCTCTCCTTCCTCCTTCTTCTCCTCTTCCTTCTCCTCGCGGCGAGCAGCAGCGATTATGTCGTCTATCCTTAGCACCATTGTTGCTGCCTCTGTACCGGCCTTGATGGCGTTAGCCTTTACGCTTACTGGCTCTATCACGCCGAGCTTCATCATGTCCTCAACTTCTCCCGTAAACACGTTGATGCCAAACCACCTGCCCTCCGGCTTAGAGTGGGCAGCACGTAGCTTCATCATTATCTCTACTGGGTCGAGGCCAGCGTTCTCTGCTAGCGCCATCGGCAGGCCCTCTAGAGCGCGTGCAAATGCCTCTATGGCTAGCTGCTCCTTGCCGCCAATCTTTGGTGCTAGCTCACGTAGGTACTTGGCTAGCTCTACCTCTACTGCGCCACCACCACTGACTATCTTACCATCCCTTATAGCGTCGGCTACTGCATGCATTGCATCGTGTATGCTCCTCTCAGCCTCATCCACTAGCCTCTCTAGACCAGCACGTATGAGTATTGTTACTGCCTTGGGGTTGGGGCAGCCCTCTATGAACACCATCTTGTCCTCGCCGACTTTTCTCTCTTCCACTAGCTTAGCAAAGCCCAGGTCGCTTGGCGTCAAGTCTTCAACGTTGCTCACTATCTTGGCACCGGTAGCCTTGGCTATCTTTTCAATGTCGCTTCTCTTTACTCTTCTTACTGCCATTATGCCCTTCTTGGCTAGGAAGTGCTGGGCTACCTCGTCGATACCCTTCTGGGTTATTACCACTAT
>DQVR01000060.1 GCA_015661645.1 Pyrodictium delaneyi | reverse complement strand
TGCTCAAGAGAGCATTGGAGTATAACCCCAGAGCAGTTAAAGACGCCTACGGAATAGACGATACAGATCCATATAAGATACTTGAACTAATAGCAATTAGGCGTGGCTGGAAGTACAAGAGTGATGGCGAACCCCTCATAGAGGAGGCGGCTAGAACAGTCATACGCGACTATCATACAGGGAAGTTGCTCTTCTACGTGCCGCCGGAAGAATATATGCTAAGACGAGGCCATCACAGAGCGCGCGGGACTCGGAGCAGTGTAGCATTCTAAGATTGAACGAACAGCCATCCCGGGGCTATCATAGTCCTGGCTACATGTAGCCTACTGTAGAGCCCCTTACACTATGTGTTTAAGAACCCAAGTCAATGGGGGCGCCACCGTAACTCCTATCGAAGAAGCACATGGAAATGGCGGTTCCTACCTCTATTAATAGCCCTGTTCTGCCTTGTTTTCGGGGAATAGAAGTATGGAGATGTATGCGCTGGTTACAGGAAGGCCGGGAGTAGGTAAGACTACACTTGTACGCAGAGTCATAGAGAAGCTCAGGAAAGAAGGCTATGAATTGACCGGCTTCTTCTGCCCCGAGGTACGCCAGAACGGCCGCCGTATAGGCTTCAAGATAACTAGTCTCGACGGCAGCCTAGAGGCGTGGCTTGCCAGGATAGAGGGTTGTAATGGGCCGCGGGTAGGCCGCTATAACACGTGCCAAGAGGCTGAAGAGGTAGCACGCGGAACCATCGAGCGTATCGACAACGCTGATCTTATAGTAATAGATGAGATAGGGCCGATGGAACTCCGGCTTAGAGGTATACGCGAAATCATATTGCGTGTACTCCGCTCCGGGAAACCGGGCCTCTTCGTAGTCCACGAGAGGCTGTCCGACAGAGAGATACTACCGATTCTGCAGCGACGTGGCAGATGGTATAGAGTGACGGTGGAGAACCGAGACAGTCTAGTAAACGATGTATATAATTTTGTCAAGTCTCTTGTCAAGCGGTACTAGCACGTCTTTTTGTCACTGAAATTCAAGCTTGCGAGCCATTAGCAGCCAGTAAATAGGCGTCAGACTTTACTCTACCAGCCGTGCAGCGGAGAGGGCGGGATGCCCGCGCGTTCCAGCGCTGAGGCCACCCGGGGGCAGTGATGTAGCTACTAAAACTTCCGCCCCCGGGTACCGCCCTCCCAACTGCATATAATGCTTAAACGGTCCAAACCTCTGCACGGCTGGATGGGGTGTGGCTGGAGTGAGCGAGAAGTGCCGCGAGTACATAATACCCGTTGGCGAGAAACAGATATTCATAACGCCACAAGTACTTGAAGTCATTCACGAGTATCTCCACCGCCCGATGGGTCTAGAGGAGCTAGCGCGCAAACTCGGCCTCGAAAGCTGGGAAGAGGCATACGAGTTCGTAAAGCGTGTACCAGCGTGGATAATGTGGATGCCTATAAACATGTGGCGGATGAGGCTTGAGAAGGAAGGTTGTCTAGAGCTTTTCGAGACTAGCGGATCTGTAGCTGAGGCCTAGTAGACACCCTGGCGCACACCAAACTCTACTAAATGTTACTACTCATGTTTGTTAAGATATCTGACTGTATAGTGGACTTGGGTCTAATAGGTTTAATTATAACTTTGAATCCCCAGCTCAAATATAATAAAAGCTGCTTGACATGCTCTGTGTTCTAGCGGTTATGTTGCGTCTTTTGGCTCCTGCCAGGTAGTGGCTATGTAGGATCCAGATAAGGTAGGAAGGGACAGAATACGATAGGGCTTATCTCACTATAGCGTAACAGCCTAGGCTCTTTTCGTATATTATGCCGTCACGGCGAAAGCTGCGTATGGCCTCCTCGACGAGACTCGACTCAATGCCTTCACTAGCAGCCCTCCTCTGTATCTCTTTTAGTCTTGCACAGCCTTCTTCGCTCTCGCTCTCTAGCTCCTCTATTATCTCCATTATTCTTGTGAGCTTCTCTTGTTTGCTGCGAGGCTTACCTGTCATTATAACGTCGATGTCTATTCTCCCGCTCTCAATGTCCATGCCGCTACTCTCAAGGAACGTCTTCATGAGCCTTATTGCTGCCTCTGCGTCCTCCCTTGATACTTCACTGCGGAGTGCCATCTTTGCGTGGGCCTCGGCTAGGCGTATCAGGGCTTCGAGCTGTCGTGCAGTTATCGCTATGGGGCCTTCGGGGTTCTCGCTGCTCATGCGCCTCATCTCTACATAGAAATCTTCTATAAGCTTACTAGCCTCCGCGGTAAGCCTAGGCCTTATGTATCTACGCGCATAGCTTATGTATTTCTTTAGCAGCGCCGGGTCTATCTCGGGCTTGATCCGTTCTGTTTCCCGATGGACCTCTAGTACGTGTCTTGCGAGTTTACGGTCTTCCTCTGGGTTGGGCCGGTCCTTTAGTATGAATATAAGGTCGAAACGTGATAGGATGGTGACTGGTAGGTTTATGTTGTCTGCAAGTGTGCGGTTTGTAAGGTAACGGCCAAACTTAGGGTTCCCTGCAGCTATCACTGTAGTTCTAGCGTTTAGCTTAGCTACAATACCCGCCTTTGCTATGCTCACAGTCTGCTGCTCCATAGCCTCGTGTATGGCTACGCGGTCTTCATCCCGCATCTTGTCTATCTCGTCGATGGCTGCTACGCCGCCGTCTGCTAGAACAAGTGCGCCGGCCTCTAGATAGTATTCACCAGTAGTCTTGTCGCGTATGACGGCAGCGGTCAGACCGGCTGCGGTTGCACCCTTACCAGTAGTATATATGCCTCTTGGGGCTATTCTCGCAGCGTACTGGAGGAGCTGGCTCTTAGCAGTACCTGGGTCGCCGACTATGAGTACATGTATGTCGCCGCGGATGCGTACACCGTCCTCTGTTATCTTTGGCACGCCTCCGAAGAGAGCCAGGGCTATGGCTTCCTTTATCTCCCAGTGGCCGTAGATGGCCGGTGCTATACTGGCTATTATTCGTTTACGCACCCAAGGATCTCTGGCAAGGGCCCGTATTCTCTCTTCGTCTTCTCTAGTTATGACGACCTCTTCGAGTATCTTCTGCGATACCTCTATGTGGTTAGCCTCTATGTATAGGTCGAATACGGCCCGTTTCTTCGAGACCGAGTCAGGACGTACCCGCACTACGCCGACAATGCTAATTCTATCACCGGGTCTAGCGCTATCTACAAGTTCGTCTTGCAGTACCACTTCTATGCTCCGAGGTAGCTGTCCTGGAGGCACTTCTTCGGGTCTCTCTTGAAGCACTATGCGCTGCCAGTCTATCAGTTTTGACTCCTCTGGGAGGAGCCTAAACGTGCCACTGGATGAGCCGCCGCATACTGGACACGCTGGTGGTCGTTCTAATATATCGCCTATAAGTTCTCCTTCCGGCGGCCAGTCGAATCTGTGGCAGCCCTGCTCGCGTGTACAGTGCATGAATCTCGCTTTGACTATCTTCTCTTTCACTGGTGTTGTCCTGACCAGGATGCCCTCGAGCATCACTAGCTTTCCTAGGTACTCGCTCCTAAGCCTTCGAAGTGGCACAACCCGTGGTAACGCGCGCACACGGACGTAGAACCGGTCTATGGTTTCACCGTAGTCTGGTGCCTCATTCATAACAACTTCTTTGACTACTTCGCTTGCTTGTTGGAGTACTTCGTCCGGCCTTTCTATGAGTAGTCTAGCTAGCCTATTGTCAAATAGATATAAATCGTTATAGTCCACTATTAGGCTCTTTTGCCCCATAGTTATCATCTGTTTTATACGCTCGCGGTACTTGTAGGAGCCACTACGGTCACGGAAGCTTCGGATGAACTCGTAGAACCTCTCATGAACATCTATTACCTGCTCGTGCTCTACACCGGTCGTTAGTGCAGCCATGGCTATACTGTACCCCGTCTCTAATCCTGGACCTAAATTAGCCGGCTACTCTACTCCCTTAACCCTTCCCGTAAATGAGGCGTGTTAGTGCTGTGGAGGGAGTAGGCTACGCTTCCACAGGTCTATCGTCTTGTAGAGGAAATCGAGTAGTGCAGACTCTTCTGGAGCTAGTTTGGAAGATAGCTCAGCCATGGTTGTTGGGCTCCTAAGGCTTTGAAGTATTACAAGTAAGCGCTTATCTATTATCTCCATGAGGTATTGTAGAGCCTTCTGCTTCTCCTCGAGCAGTATAGGGTTTAGCTCGCGCCTTATCCTATCCTCGAGGCTCTTTATGAACTCCTTTGCATTCTGATAGAAGTTCTGAGGAAGAGGCTCCAGCTCGGCGGGTGTCCTAGCACTCAAAGCAGAAAAATGGACACGTGCTATATCCTCTATGCTTATGGGCGATTCTACCATGTCGGCTATGCCTTCGCTTATCAATGTCTGGGCAAGCCAGTATGGAACCTCTATTTCTATACCCTTCTGCAGCTCGATGTGCTGCCCGTCCACTGTAAGTGGCTTCTCGTCACGGATTATCATAATGCGTACTGGTCTAAGCTTATACTCTATTTCGATCATCCTGAGTAGCAGTTCGAGCCTGTTTCCAGGCAATAAGGAGCCCATGCATTAATTGGCGTAACCGCTCTAATATAGGCGTTAACTGGGTAGAGCCACTGTACGGGAGGATGGAGGATTAGGCCTTGAGTTCGAGTATTGCCGAGCTACTCTGGGCTGAGAAGTATCGCCCGAGATCGCTCGACGAAATTGTCAACCAGGAAGAGATAGTAAGGAGACTTAAGAAGTTTGTAGAAGAGAAGAATATGCCGCATCTACTATTCGTTGGACCACCAGGTACCGGGAAGACTACGGCAGCTCATGCACTAGCGCATGACCTCTACGGCGAGAACTATATGCAGTACATGCTAGAGCTAAATGCAAGTGATGAGCGAGGCATAGATACTATAAGAACTAAGGTAAAAGAATTCGCGCGCAGCAGGACACCGCCAAACATACCATTTAAGATAGTGTTGCTTGACGAGGCAGACAACATGACAGCTGATGCGCAGCAAGCACTGCGCCGACTAATGGAGATGTATACAGCGTCTACCCGCTTCATACTAATAGCCAACTTCCCGAGTAAGATAATTGAGCCCATACAGTCGCGTTGTGCGATATTCAGGTTTACACCGTTAAAGAAAGAGGACGTGATAGCTAGGCTCAAATGGATATGCGAGCAAGAGGGCTGTAAGTACACAGAGGAAGGCCTTGAGACAATATACGAGGTCAGTGAGGGCGATATGAGGCGCGCGATAAATATACTGCAGGCAGCAGCGGCGCTTGGTACGGTAACTCCAGAAATAGTATACAAGGTCGTAGGGCTTGCTCACCCGAAGGAGATAAGGGAGATAATCCGGCTAGCGCTTGACGGCGAGTTCCTCAAGGCTAGGGAGAAGCTTAGAACACTTATGATAAATTATGGGCTAAGCGGTGTTGACGTTATAAAGCAGATACATAGAGAGATATTCGGTCAAGAGCTAAAGATTCCAGAAGAAATAAGGGTCTTAATTGCAGATTACACCGGGGAGATACAGTTCAGGCTAGTAGAAGGTGCTGATGACGAGATACAGCTTAATGCATTCCTTGCATGGCTTACGCTGCTAGGGCAGAAGCTGCGAGGTTCATCCTAGCTTTTAACAAGGTGCAAACAGAATCTAAGGAATCGTAGAACAGAGTCTGAGCAAGCGCTGGCCGGTAGTCTTGACGACATTCTTTTACCGTTAGTGTGTGGTTATGGCTACCTCTCTCCATGCTTGTACTATGAGGGGTTAGTTTTGGCGACCAAGAATCTGCCGTGGATAATAAAGTATAGGCCGCGTAGAATCGATGAAGTAGTAGACCAAGAGCAGGCTAAGGAAAAGTTCCTGCCCTGGCTTAGGCAGTGGCTCCAAGGACGACCGCCGGAAAAGAAAGCAGCACTGCTCTACGGGCCTGCAGGTGTAGGTAAGACAAGCCTAGTCGAGGCTGCAGCCCATGAGTACGGCTTAGAAATAATCGAGATGAATGCTTCCGATTTTCGAAGACGTGAGGACATAGAGAGGATAGCAAAAATAGCAGCAACCCAGTATAGCCTATTTGGGCGTAAACGAATAATCCTGCTTGACGAGGTAGATGGTATCTCGGGCACTGCTGACAAGGGAGGCCTTGACGCGATTCTCGACCTCATTAATGCTACGCGATATCCAATAGTTATGACCGCTAATGACCCCTGGGATCAGAAGCTTCGTCCTTTGCGTGAAGCAGCGCTTATGATACCCTTTAACAGGCTATCCGAGCGATATGTTGTACAGACTTTGAAGAGGATATGTGTTGCCGAGAAAATAGAGTGTGAAGATGCAGCACTAAAGCTCATAGCGCAGCGTTCTGAAGGCGATTTGCGCTCCGCTATTAACGACTTGCAGGCCATAGCTGAGGGTTATGGTAGGGTAACAGTGGATATTGTCAAGGGCGTGTTGGCGTCGAGAGATAGGCAATATTCGCCATGGGAGATGCTGCGGCACTTGTTCATGGCTAAGTATGCGTGGCAGGCCAAGAGGGCTGTTACGCACGCAGACCTAGACTATATTACAATGCTTCAGTGGATAAACGAGAACATTGCTGTACAGTATAGCGACCCAGAGGATATATGGAGGGCTCACGAGTCCTTAGCGCGCGCAGACATATTTATGGGTCGTATAATGCGCTCCCAGTCGTGGGATCTGCTATCCTATGTATTCGACCTGGCGGGGCCAGGCGTTGCGTTAGCTCGAAAGAAGAGCAAGTTCAAATGGGCAAAGTACCAGTTCCCGCAGAAAATACTGCTACTAGCACGCACAAAAGAGACACGCGAAATAAGGGACGCTATAGCCGAGGTGATAGCAAAACGGCTGCATGTATCAAGAACTCGGGCTAAGAGTGAAGTACTACCCCTCTTGTCCGTCATCTTCCGTGAGCGCCCAGACTATGCTGCGCGTCTGGCGATAGGGTACAATCTAACAGACAGTATGGTAAAATATTTAGCTGGGCCTATGTATAACCAGGTAAAGGAGCACATTAACATGTTACTACTTAGACTTGAAAAACCAAGCACTGCGGCAACAATTATGCCGGCTAGCTCAGCCTCAGGAAAACATAAGCAGGCAACACTGCCTACAAGTTCTCGTGCGTCTTCCAGCTCTACTAGTACGTCGAGGCGGAGATCTAGCACAGGTAGAAGGTCGTCCTCAAGACGTCGGAGAAAGGGTGGCGGGACACAGACTACACTACCACTATAGCCGTAAGCAATGAAGTGATCAAAATTATCTATTTTAGTTCGGTTTTAACTTTCTCTTCCACTATTATCTTCTCTATCGCCGTCTCGGGGTAGAGACCGTGCTCGTCTTTTTCAATCTTTTTTACCATGTCCCAGATGTTTAGTAGCGCTATACTAACTGCAGTTAGAGCTTCCATTTCTACGCCTGTTCTTGCTATGGCTCTTACCTTGGCTCTACAGCCTATGTGGCTGTCGTCCTCTATGAAGCACTTCACGTCAGCGTTAGTTATTTCTATAGGATGGCACATGGGTAGTAGCTGTGGAGTCATTTTTACAGCCTGTATACCAGCTATGGCAGCAACGAATAGGGGATCACCCTTTTCTACTAAGCCCTTCTTTATAGCCTCTATAGTGGACTTCCTTAACTTAATCCTGCCATAGGCTGTGGCTTCACGGTAAATGGTAGGCTTCTGGGATATGTCCACCATTTTTGGCTTAGAAGCCGGGGAGGCCTCCATGACGGCAACACCGTCCAGAGGGATCCACTGTAAGCTTATAGGGCGCATAAGTAGCTCTTAAGCACTACATTTTGGGCAGCAAGTTTTAAAAATTTTGGCTTAGACGTAGGCCTTGCGTATGTGCTTGAGTAGGGTGCCTATGCTAAGTCGTCGAGGGTTCTAAGGAACTCTATTATTAGTGCAGTCTTAGGGTTATCGTACCTTAGGTTGAAAAGCCTGAGTCTGCCAATGCGCTGTTCTTCTACGAGCCCTATAGACTTTAGTTCTGCAAGATGCTGCTCTACGAGCCTATGGTGAAGCCCGGTGTCTTTAACTATCCTTGTTATGTTTAACTGGCCATTTTTCGCGAGAACGTATATTATCTTTATCTTGCCCTTGCTCCCGAGTATCCTTGCTATGTCGGCATTGATCGTGTTCATTCTGTATCCCTCTTGTATTCAATGATCTCTGCTACATGCTTTTCTAGGAGCTCAAGAGGTCCTATGCTAATACCTATTAGCGTACTCTTTCCGCGGTAACCTTTCCCAGATACACGGGCGTCGATGACGCCCCTCTTTTTCAGATCCATTACATACTCATAGATTTGTGTGTGACGTCTAGGTTTCTCACCTATTTCCTCGCATATGTTTTGATACTCTTCCTCTACCTCCCCTATCCTTGCATAGGCTTCAGACGAGCGTCTTAGCACTCGTATAGCGGCTAAAAGTATGAGCAGTTCATGGAGTGGTAGATGTTTTATCACATCGTTTATCATTATTGATAGATTAGGATTAGTCTTTGCAAAGGCTTTTCTGACGTGTTCTATGGTTACTATGGGTGAACCTTCATTATCTGCTTCTGTACCGGCAAGCATCAGTATTTCTAGAGCCAGTCTTGCATTGCCGCTTCCGCCGGTATCTACTCCGACTAGCTCCGAGATATAGTTAAGGACGTCGTCACCAATCGTGCCTTCATAGAAAGCTTCACCGCTCCTATACTTTAGTATGTCAAATAGCTCGGAACTCGTATACGGCTTGAAGTGAATGACATTCCTAACTAGATAGCTCTCTGTTGCAGAGTCTAATCTGCCTAGACTTGTTAGTCCCCTAGTTATGAATATATAGCTTATCCTCTTTGTTAGCTCGGGGTGTTCGTCATAGGTGCGTACGAGGAAATATACTGCGTCATTTCCAGCAACTTCTATAAAGTAGTCAAACTCGTCAAGCGTTATGATGGCGTATATGTCCCTGTTTTCAAGATGTTTAAGGATTATTTGGAACATCTCCTGGGCTGACAAGCCGCGTGGCGGTATAGGTATATGAAGCTGGCGTGCTATTTCCTGCACAACGAAGTATAATGTTCGGTCTCTATGACAGTTGACGTGAACGTACTCGAGCTTTATACCGCGCTGGCGCGCAAGGTGTTTAAAGTCGCTCCCGAATCTCCGTGCTGTCGCGCTTTTACCCGTACCTATGCTACCTACTAGCAGTACGCGCTGGGATATAGTACCGGGCTCTAGGAGTAATGGACGGAAGTACGTTGCTAGACTCTTGAGCTGCTCCTCCCGGTGAGGGAGATAAGCTGGCACGTACTCTGGGTATAGCTTCTCTCTACTCTTGAACACAGACGGGTGCTCAAGGACACTTTCGATTATGTCACGTGCCGTAGGCATAGTTTCAGTCTACCCATGTAACGGAGCCAGCGTACTACCTTTTACCTTCTTCTGTGACTATCCAGCCGAGCCTACGAGAACGCCACATCTGGATACGATCCCATTTACTCCTAATCACGGCCACTACAACGCCATAGCGCGTATCCTCGACCTTGACCACACTAGGAGCTTTCCTTAGCACCCTAACTCCTGCGATCTCGCTAAGAAAACGCGCCAATGCTCTATTCCATTTCTTCTCGTTACCACCTACCAGGAAGAAGCCACGCGGCTTAACCTCTAGGCCTAAAGCCTTACCTTCTATACGGCCTTCTAGAGCCGGCATAAGAGTTTCCATGAAACGTCTTAGACACAGATAGTCGTCTAATGAGGTATGTACATCGACAATATGCTCAACTGGTACTACACGCTCGACAGTTGCAGGGGGCTCTCTGATAACCAGCCTAAAGGCCTCAGTGGAGCTAAGTCTAGACGAAAGAACATAAAGTAAAGGCACACGGTCATCTATCTTTATTTCCACGTCTTCATCATACTTGAAAAGTGCATCGCCGATCTCCTCTGCAGCGGCTGAGAGATGCCAGGGCTCGGTAGTCGCTACAAGCACCAGCCTGCGACCCGGCATGACCTATAGCCACCACTGTCGTACTCAATACACAGCTAAGAGGCAGCCACGAATCAGCGGACCACAAGCCGCTAAAGTTATGGAGCACCCGCAACTAGTCAATATGCTAGCTGTTAAGCATCTAAGACAATAAATAATATATGTCCAAGTATGGTGGTTGTACGTGCTTAGTGGTCAGATGTATATAGATACACTAACCCCTTGTATACAAGTTTTCCTGCATATATAGCATCGCCCGCTAGCTCTTCCTCTATACGTAGCAACTCGTTGTACTTTGCTGTCCGCTCCCCCCTTGCAGGGGCACCAGTCTTGATGAAGCCAGCCCTCAAGCCCACAGCTATATGCGATATCGTAGTATCCTCAGTCTCGCCACTACGGTGGCTGACTATTACGCGCATGCCATTATACATGGCTGCACGGGCATAATCCATAGCCTCAGTCAGTGTTCCTATCTGGTTAACCTTAAGCAACGCAGCGTTAGAAGCACCATGCTCTATACCTTTCTTAAGCCGTTCTAGGCTAGTTACATAGAGGTCATCGCCTACTATTAAGACCTTATTACCTATGCGCCGAGTCAGCTCGGCATGTGTTTCAAAGTCCTCCTCGTAGAACGGATCTTCTATGCTTGCAATAGGATACTCATTGATAAGACTAATGTAGTACTCTAAGAGTTCGTCTCGGCTAAGATGCCTATTGTCAACAATGTACACATTCTTCTCGGTGTCATAGAAGTGTGACGCAGCAGCATCAAGAGCGAATAGTACTTCTTTACCGGGTGTATACCCGGCCCTAGACACAGATTCGCGAAGGGCATCAAGCGCTTCTCTGTTACTTTTCATAGGAGGCGCATAGCCACCCTCGTCGCCAACATTCACCGCAATAGCCCCATAACGATCCTTCAGAACCTGCCTAAGCTTGTGGTACACTTCAGTAGCTATACGTATAGCTTCAGCGAATGTATCCGCGCCAACAGGGACTATCATGAACTCTTGGAATGTAAGCTCGTTGCCAGCATGGGCGCCGCCATTAATTATATTGAGAAGGGGTGCTGGCAGGATGAAGGTGCCACCGGCGCCGCCGAGGTACTCATACAGAGGGACACCGGCAGTGTCTGCAGCGGCCTTAGCTACGGCTAATGAAACCGCTACTATCGCGTTAGCTCCGAGCCTAGACTTGTTAGGTGTGCCGTCAAGCTGGCACATTATGAAGTCGATAAGTCTCTGTTTCCGTGAATCGAGTCCACGTAGCCGTGGAGCAATTATATTGTTAACATTATAGACGGCCCTACTAACACCCTTGCCGTTAAACTCTTTACCACCATCTCGCAGCTCGATAGCCTCGTGAAGACCCTTAGAAGCACCAGCAGGAGCTGCAGCACGGCCAAAACCTCCACGCGTTACTACCTCGGCCTCGACAGTAGGATTACCCCGAGAGTCTAGAATCATCCTGGCGCGTACATCTTCTATAACGAAGTCGCCCCGGAGCCTGGCTGGCAAACCCATATATCAGCACCTCGTTCTCCATCCCTGGGGGCTGTAAAGGGTGCGTATACTAATCGTTGGCGCAGGTAAACTCGGCTCGCTACTAGCCAAGAGGCTCTCGGAAAAGGGCCACGAAATAATAGTTATCGATAAGGATGAGAAAAAAGCCAGAAAGGTGGCGGAAGAAGCAGACGTGGCATCATACGCAAGAGATGCGACCGATCCATCAACCTACGATGAGGTTAACATAGCCAATATAGATGTCGTGGTAGCTGCGACGAACAGAGATGAGGTTAATTTGTTTGCCGCATTAATAGCCAGAGAATATGGCGTACCCCGTGTAATAGTTAAGGTTAGGGATAGTAGAATAGCACAGATACTATCAAGAATAGGCATAGCCGAGCATATAGTAGTTGAGCCCCGAGTCATAGGCTCGATAGTTGAAGGTGTGATAGAGGGCAAGTACAATGTAGTAGAGCTGGTACCTGTCTATATAGGCGGGTTCAGACTGGTAACAATAACCATCGCTGAAGGCAGTAGCGTTGAAGGGCAGCTCTTAGACGAGGTAAAGTATCCACGGCACGGAGTTAAAATACTGGCAGTATTCGATGGCGAAGAGTTTCACGACCCGGGCGAGATTCTTCGCCTCGAGGCTGGCTATCAGATTATAGCGCTAGTCCGTGACGACATAGTAGAGGAGTTCCTTGAAGCATTTAGATAGTCTAGAAATAATCTGCATCCCTGCTCGGGGGTGCAACTAGAGCTTGTCATCGAATATAACTGCCCAGACGCTGTCCGTAGATAATGTAACCAGCTTTATAAGCCAGGCAATGGCATTTGTAAAGGCGCAGTTGTTAACACCATTACTACAACTACTTATAGTCTTCATAATAGTGTACTTGTTCTTGCGTGCTGTAAAATCGCTACTTCTACGTCTACAGAAACGTGATATGATATCGAGTACATTGTCCGAGCAAATCTACAGACTTGTATCTCTTGCTACATACGCGGTAACAATAATAGCTCTAATCTACATGTTCACCAGCGCCAGAGAAGTATTATACGTACTCATAGTCATACTGGCTGTAATACTACTCTCAAACTGGAACATTATAGCGGACGTCTCGGCATACTACATAATGCTAGCTTTTAAACAGAGTCATAGAGCGGCTACACTCGTGGAACTACCTCGGCTCGGTATAAAAGGTAAAATAATTGGAACAGGGCTCTTCTATACACGCATTAGGACTCTGTCCGGTAAGATAGCCTATGTGCCGAACCATGTGATAGTAAGTGAGCCTATAGTACAGCTAACTAACGTCCAGAGTACAGTCATGCTAGAAATAGAGGTTGATGCACCAAGGCTAGAAAAGGGTAATCCGATAGAATATCTTGAGAAGATAGTTAGGAGCATACTCGGCGAAGCCCGGCTAACCACGAGGCCGCAAGAAGTCACAGTACTAGTAACTAGCGCCGATAGTAGTCGTATAAGGCTGGAAGTACGTGTACCCGTAATGGGGGCAGAACCAAGACCGGCCACCATAAATAGTATAATTGCTGAACTAATCGACGAGCTAGGAGATTTGTCGCCATCCATAAGGTTGAAGCCTCTAGCCTAGGCCAGGCGCAAGGCTATTAGTGGATGGCGGTGCTGCTAACACCACTGCGGTAGTGGCAAGCTAACGGTGGTAACGATGCCGAGAGGGAAAAAAGACCCATACGTCTGCCCTAGGTGCGGTACCAGGACAGAGCCGGCCAAGACATGGCAGCTAGTTTCTCCGTTTCCTGATGCAAAGGGTCGTATAACAATAACAGTAATGGGTAGCTTTGTATGCCCCGAGTGTGGCCACAGATGGAGAGGCGTAATATCCAAGATTAAGGTAGGTGGTAGCGAGGTCGAGGTCGAATCGGGTAAAGGCGCTAAGGCGGCTATAAAGAATGGAAAGGAGAAAGAAGAGCGAAGAGGAGAGATAATAGAGATAGACATAGACGATATTGACGAAGAGTAACTTAGATAGCTAACCACATAGAACGAGCTTAGGGGTATTTTAATGAATGCTGAAATGAAGACAACTCTAAAGGCACTAGCATTTGTAATAGCTATCGCTGCGATACTAGTGCTAGCAAAGAATAGCATTGGAGAGAAACTGGGTATATCTACGCCACTCGTGGTAGTAGAAGGCTATAGCATGCTACCTACGCTATATAACGGCGATATAGTGATAGTCTATAAGCCATCTCCATACGATATAAAGGTGGGAGACATTCTCGTATATCACAGTCTTAGAGGAGAACTAGTTATCCATAGAGTCATCAAGATAAATAGCGGTCCTGGCTGCAAGCCTCTCTGCTATGTCACCAAGGGAGACAACAACCCCGTGGACGATGTTGCGCTTATGCTGCAGCCGCACCTAGGTATAAGTTACGATGAAGTAGTAGGTATCGTATACCAAATCGACTTGGACATCAATGGAAAAAACATTGTTGCCCCATTTCGTATCCCCTATCTGGGCCTTCTAAGCTTCATAGCGCGCTGAAAGGGCACTTACCTTGTCTAGCAAAGTATGTAGCTACCTCGCGGACCCAGTGGCCTGCTGAACTAAGCTGAGCGATCTTCTGTAGAAACTCGAGGCAACCGACGCCAGTCCTTCTACGCCATTCTATATAGCCTTGAAGCAGCCTCTGAAGCGCCTCTTGGTGGAAATGGCATAGTCCTGTTTCTGTGGCCTCACGCTGGCATATAGTGCAAGTATTTCCAGGCTTTATAATGTTAAGAGCCTTAGCGAGTTCCATACCCACGGACTCCATGGCACTTTTCTTGAACTCTGCTAGAATTGAGCTAAGAAGGCGCTTAGCCTCATCTATCACTGCCGAGCGGCTAGTCTTGCGAGCTCTAATAGCCTCAAGATGTTCTTCAAAATATCTAGTGAGTTCAATGCTAGTAAGCTGTGGGAAATACTTGGCCAGAACCCGGGCTACAGCATAACCCAGCTCCGTAACATCTATTCTCTTACCCCGGCTAGTGAGGTAGCCACGTTCAAACAAGAGTTCTACAATCCTAGCTCTTGTAGCCTCGGTGCCAATACCCATGCGCTCCATCCATTTGACTAGTGACGCTTTAGTATACGGCTCTGGAGGGCTACTGTAGGCTATACGCACAGAGACCCTCTTAATATCAACGATATCGCCTACTTTAAGCCGCGGTATCTGGCTCTCTTTTGGTGCTGCGAAGTAGTAAATTCTCAGCCAGCCGTAGTCCAGTATGCGCAGCCCTGATAGCTCGAAAAAACCTATACCCGGGGCGGCTAGCCTGGCGTGAGTTCTAGTCAGTATGGCGGGGGACGCCATAGAAGCTAGGAACCGCCTTACTATGAGATCGTATATTTTCTTCTGTGCACCCGTTAGCGGTGTGGAGGATACTTCTCCAGTAGGATGTATGGCGGGATGAGCTGGATCGTCTTTAGGGCCATTACGTGGGCGAAGGATGCCGCCGGTTGTGCGAAGAAGATAGTCAACTAGGTTGCGGTATACGCCGATCCTTGCCAGGTTCCTAACTATGGCAGCTACGTCTATGGATTCCGGCATCTTCTGGCTATTCGTACGAGGATAGCTTATCAGTCCATCTAGATATAGTTGCTCGGCAACACGCTGTGTAAACATAGGGCTGTAGCCAAAGAGCCTAGCCGCCTCGGCTTGCAGGTCGCTAAGGTTAAACGGGTAAGGCGGGAGAAGTCTTTCCCTCCATTCCCGGTAATATACCACCTTAAGAAAGCGGGTCTGTCTCAGCTTCTCGGCAGCTTCTAGCGCATCCTGCCGTGTCTCATATACAGCTATACGCCCAGTATGCTTGTAGTCGCCAAGAGCTATAGTAACGTTAACAGCAAAGCTAGGCAGGGGAACGAATAAATTGATTTCTTTATTTCTCACAACCACCTCAATAAGTGTAGGAGACTGGACTCTGCCAGCGCTTAGAACTATACGTCTACCGGTTACACTGCTGACAGAATCCATAAGCGCTCTGCTAACATTGACTCCCCATATCCAGTCTAGCTCGTGCCTAGCAAGCCCTGCTTCTATCATATCCCAGTCTAGCGGCTCTAGACGCCTAAAGGCTCGCTGGATATCCTGCCGGGTCAGGGCGCTGAACTTGGCTCTGTACGCCCTCTTGACGTCGCCAAGACTCTTTATAATCATGTAGCCTATTACGCTACCCTCTATATCGTAGTCGCAAGCATTGATAAACACAGCAGCTCTGCCGGCGAGTGTCTCGAGAACCTCAAAGAAACGCTTGGTATACGACGCGCTACTGTCTATGCGCCATAGAGGCGCCCAGTAGTAGCTGAAGACAGGAAACCCTCTTTCATCCGTCGTGAGCCCAAACAAATGGCCAGCGGCAGAAGCTATTACGTGTAGGCGTCCATTCCACAAGACAAGCCAGTAGGGAACCTTGCCAAGACGGCACAACTTGGGCCTAGCACCACTAGACAGAGCTTCTGCTATTTTACGTGCTGCCTTAGGCTTCTCAGCTATGACAAGGACGTAGCCATGCCCGGTTGCGCAGCCAGTGCTACTCTTGTCTCGCTGTAGGCGTCTACGCGCCATAACCTTGCTGCTCCCTCGCAGCAGCCTAGCCAGTGTCCCTAATACGCTACATGCCACGAGTACTCACATGAAGCTATCTTAGAATCAATAGTGTACACAAGCTAGCCCGGCTCTGCTCTAGAGGTAAACAGGCCAAAAGCCTGGGAGTTTGTAACACTATTGAACGATCCGGAACTTTAGTGTATACGGAGACGAAGCTTGTCGAGTTCTACTAACCACTTCAAAGGTATTGGCTGAACGTCGCCACGCCTAGTATAGCGTATGATAGTCATAGGTAAAACCCCGGCCTCCAGCTCCTTCTTTGCTAGCAGCACCGGGTCTTCCCTAACATGCTGGGGTTCCTGTTCTGTATCAATGAGTACAGGTGCGCCCATGCTTATCTGAAGCGCCCTGACACCTATGATTCTTGCACGCTCGAAACGAGTAAGCCAGGGAGGCCCGATCTTTATCATTTTCCTAAGCTCGCTAACGCTGTGCTCCTGGGCTGGCACGCTCTCCCCCGCAGACTAGACGCAAAACGCTCGGAGCAGTATAAAAGAATAAGACTCTACCAGCACGGGCATATGGGGCTTGAAAACAAGCTGGAATACATCATAGGACGTGTACTATAAAAATTAAGCAACTTGTTAGACTAGAGTGATAAAAGAGTGTTAGTCCTCCTTGCCCTTCTTGCCCTTCTTTTCTTCGGTCTTTGGCGCCGCGGCAATCACGTCGTCTATCTTCAGTATTGCAGTGGCAGCCTCGGTAGCACTCTTAAGTACCTGCTCTTTGACCAGTATCGGCTCTATCACGTTTATCTTCGTCATGTCCTCCTCTATCTTGCCGTTTATGGCATCGATACCTGCAAATGTTTTGCCCTCAGCGTGTAGCCTCCTTAGGTCCATTAGCGCCTGGAGAGCGTCCATGCCGGCGCTCTCTGCCAGCACCATTGGTATCTCCTCAAGAGCGTCAGCATAAGCCTCTACTGCTAGCTGTTCCTTTCCGCCTAGGCTCTCAGCAAACTTCCTAAGCCTTAGCGCGAGCTCTACCTCTACAGCGCCGCCGCCAGGCACTATCATTGGCTTTCTTAGTACGTTGCGGAGCACGTGAAGCGCATCGTTTAGGCTTCTCTCGGCCTCGTCTAGTACCATGTCGTTGGCACCGCGTATGAGTATTGTTACTGCCTTGGGGTTGGGGCAGCCCTCTATGAACACCATCTTGTCGTTACCGACTTTTCTCTCTTCCACTAGCTTAGCGAAGCCTAAGTCCTCTGGCTTTAGGTCACGTAGGCTGCTCACTATCTTACCGCCGGTCGCATACTCTAGCTTCTCTAAATCGCTTCTCTTTACTCTTCTTACTGCCATTATGCCCTTCTTGGCTAGGAAGTGCTGGGCTACCTCGTCGATACCCTTCTGGGTTATTACCACTAT
>DQVR01000031.1 GCA_015661645.1 Pyrodictium delaneyi | reverse complement strand
TAACCGGATAGCTGGCCGTTGAGGCATCCGGTATTCTTCCTTTAAAAGGTGTAAACACCTCAATGTCTATAGCTACTCTACGAGGCTTGGGGGGAGGCTGCTCGAATAGGGGGAACCATTTAACGGCCATTTCTATTGTACTCTCGTCCTCGCCTTTGAATATTTCGCGTATATATTTTTCGTCTTTTTTATTTGATTCCATGTCCACGGCAACTAGTCTACCATTTTCTATCCGGTATCTCATGCCAGGTATCAAACCATAGTCGTATATGTAGTTGTGGTGAAACTTTATGTTAGCCTCCCACGCACGTGGAACTTTTTCACGAAGAACTCTCACCACGTCGGGAGACTTGACTACTATCTTTGTTACCTTTCTCTGCTGCCATCTAAGTAGATCAAACTTTTCAACAACCTCCACGTGGTCAAAGCCCTTATGCCGGACAATATCATGTATCTCTTGTATCTTATCCGGCGGTATATCTGTTAGAAAGTATGGCTTATATCCGGTCTTATCCCGGTAGAGATATACTATACCCTCGCGATCATCATAAACCTTAGCTGCTGCGACACCAGATTCACTGTCATACAGTGTCTGCAGCAGGAAGCCCTCAACACCATCTCTAGCTTCTACCGGCTTCCTGACAATGGGTAGCGATGACAATTTTTCAAGGAAGCCTACGTGCTTGCCAGCTATAATTGACTCTAAGGCCTGCGGTATATCTGTTGGACCGTGCCTATCTGTCGCTGTTGCTACTCTACTGCTGATACTACTATCTTGTCTACTACTTGCGCTGCTCGTTGACGTATTGTGCGCCGTGTCGACGCGCAGTACTGTAGCAGGAGCTACACCATTAAAGCTACCCGCTATGTTACTGTTATTGGCGTAGCTTTTACCATTCTCATTGACAGGTTTTTCATCATCATGTACTCCGTTTTTAGCTGTGGTTATTTCGGAGAGAAGCTCACGAAACCTATTCTCATAGAATTCTTCTATGCTGCCAGGCCCAGCCTGTAGCTTACCATTTTCCCTAGCGCCTTTACTAGCCTTTACCGACCCCTGGACACGACTATGCAGTTTTCCCGTATTGGTTGCAGCCGTGTTCGCCTTCCTAGCTAGAGAGAGGAACTCGAGCAGATTTCTCTCCCCAGCGCGCTTCCTTACACGCTTCGCCACGTGCTGCCCCCTATACGCCTCTCCGATGTAACACCGTATAAGGTGGCTGACTTATGACAGGCCACCAAGCAACGCAGAATTACATGTAACGCTTAAAAGGGTCTACCATGTATGAAGAGCCATAATGGCAGAAAGAGGTGGGCCCGTAGTCTAGCCAGGATAGGACGCCGGCCTGCGGAGCCGGTAGTCCGGGGTTCAAATCCCCGCGGGCCCGCCACTCCTTCTACTCCGCTGAACGATGCCAGAGACGGGGATTGCATGAGGCTACCCTCTTGGTGCAAGATCAACAGAATAGTAGATGTATCACTCCGATTAACGCCCGGGGATCTCCTAGTGGCCGACGATGGACGTGTATTGCTTTACGTGCGTCGTGTACATGGCTTAAAGGTCATAACAGTACCCAAGTACGTCGCAGGCAACGGTCCTTGGAGTATACCTTATTTCACCACACTTAGACGCATCATAAGAACTTACTCTCCCCGCGAGATCAGCGCACTATTTTCCATCGCGGATAAAGAGTATCTACCTTACTATGGGGCTACAGCGCCTCTACAAGACCTTACTACATTTAAAGGACTTGTATGCAGCCTCACACCCCCACTATATAGAATTATGGCCGAGCTAGACTGGTTCTCAGACAATGAATGGTCCCTTTTGTCTACAGTTTTACCAGAGCTGCTAATGTGCGGGAAGCCTACAGGGTCCTTACTCATGGCTTCTCTCAAAAGCTTCTCAGACATAGATATAATTTATGTAATCGATAACTCATTATGCAGAAAGGCGCTAGAAGAACATATACAATATAACCGTGTAAGGCCTCTACCTCATACCCAGCTCGCTGAGTGGTGCTACCGGGAGGCTTCTTCACGAGGATTACCTATAGAAATTATTGCCAAGCTTTATCGTCCTTGGTCACGATTCGTATTAGGCAAACGTACTATTTCATTATCATTTGCGTCCGCTTCCTTACGATGGAGCGAGGAGAGAAGAATAGTACATACAAGTAACAGTATCGTAGAAACGACCGTACATGTAGACTCATACAGCTATAGCCTTGCCGATTTCCCTGCAGTGGTTGAGACCCAAGAGGGCATATATATACTTGTGTATGATGGATTGTTCATACCACCGCTTTATGAGGGAGGCGTGTTCCATGTACGCGGCATCAAGTCAAAGATATCAACTAGTAAAGGCGACCTCGAGGCACTTGTTATTGGCACCAGGGAAGCATTAACTTTTGTAGAGCCATTGCGTGTACATGTCTAGTGAGAAGTTGTAATCTACTTAATAATTTACTTAACAAGCTAGAGCCTGCTAAGGACATAGATATGCATCATGAAAGACTACTTTATAAGCCGCTAATGGCTTATACTTGTTTAAGACTTGTTTCAAGTATGTTCATGGCTTTTTCCAGTGCCTTCTTTTTCTGTTCTTCGTTTCCGGCAGCCAGCGCCTCTACTAGTGTAGCAAATAGGCGGTAGAGGTTTACTACTTCGTTTCGCAGCTTGTCAGTCTTCTCCTCAAGGTCTGATATACGTGTATTCATTGTATCCATTAGGACATCTACTGTATGCAGTATCTCCTCTACCCCTTCAACACCATGGTGGTGATGGTGGTGATGCACATGATCGTGGTGTGCTTCAGCTACCTCTTCAACAACCTTTTGCAGGTCATCCTCTTTTTTGGGCAACGTCATACGCATACGCTTACCCATATACTGCCACCACCCGGGCTGTAGCTGTGTCGGGGTTTAACTTTAGTTCTCCTCCTCGAAAACTTCGTCCTTCTCAACCATATTATCTACAGCAACTACGTCCCTACTATACTTGCTCGCATCAGCCAAGTACAGTATAATCTTCCCTGCTGCTCGACTGTCGACACAACGAGTCTCGTATTGCACACCTTCTTCATCTTCAGCAACTATCCGCTTCATGCCAGGCGTATCACATTCTTCAACCCAGTATTTCTTTAAGAGCCCTACAGCTGCCATTCCCTCTATCTGTGTTACATAAACATGTCTACGCTGTCTCGTCATAGCTTTCTTGCCGCCCCATCCATTGCAACAAGGTCCTACAGCCATTAAACTCTACCGCCACAGGAGCAGGCGCCCGTCTAGGCCTTTACCTACAGTGCAGCAAAGCCAAGATAACAGCAACGGATGCAAGCAGTAAGGCTACCCTATTAGCCATTTGTAGCGCATCCGGCCTTCTACTACGCCGGAGAAGTACCCTCTGCGCTACTATACTAGCCACCGCCAGCACAACACCAACCACAGCTATTATCGTAGCAGTATCATTGCACGTACCCAACCCGGCGCCACCGAGAGCCTCCAAGCATAGACTGAACCGCTTTAGCTAGAGCCACCATACTATACCTTACGGGGCACACTGGGATGAAACGACAATCTCTCGCCGAGCTTGCTAGGAGAATCGCCCAGGCCTTCAAATCCTTCCATGGATTTATCTACCAACGCGGTCTCGACGACCCAAAAGACGTTCTTACCGTTGTCAAGTCCTCAGGCATAGGCATGCTGATAAACAATGCAGCATTAAGCCAACAGTACGGCATCTATGCGCTACTATTGAACGATAGAGCATGTAGGACAGAGTGCATATACGAGAAAGGTTGTAGTCCCGACGACAGTGAATGCCTTAATAGATGCATGGAGCAGTGCCGGTCAAGGATAATAGATAGAATAGTGGAGGCGTTAAGCAGTTATGCTGAGCGCCAGCATAGAGCCGCTAAACGCTGACCAGCTCATACGCTCGTTGATAATTTTATTCATAGCTATTGATCCTCTAGGCAATGCACCTCTATTCTATGGGCTTACTGCCACACTCTCTAACGAGAAGCGACGCGCTATAGTGCGTCAGAGCTGTAAGATAGCGACATTAATACTAGTAGCATTCGCCCTTGGAGGCGATGTATTGCTCTCCTACTTTGGCTTATCAGTGGCCGACTTCCGGATCTCAGGAGGCATAATACTGCTAATATACGGTGTGGCAGGAATACTTGGGTGGACCGAAGCATCAATGATAAAGCATCCGGAAGAAGCCGAGACTATTGCTGTGGTTCCGCTTGCGACACCCCTACTCGCCGGGCCTGCCGCAATAGCCACAGTCCTTTACATCAAGGCTGTATATGGTATTAACTACGCTATCGCAGCTATATCGGTTAACACGCTCATAACATTTGCTATGCTTAACAATAGCCAGAAACTAATGGATATGCTCGGCAAGAATGGCGCAATAGCCTTGTCAAAGATAATGTCGATACTTCTCGCTGCAATAGCAATAGCAATGATAAGGGAAGGAATAGTTGAAGTTGTAAAAGACATGTAGCCAGTAAGTAACCAAAACTAAACTACATCGCAATATTATTTTTAATTAGATAATTGTTTTATATATCCAGTTTCCTTAACATTTTTTCTATTGCCTCGAGCCTACGCAACATTATCTTTCTCTCTATCGACGCTACCAGCCTTCTTGTCGGTATCACCGCGTCTGGGTTCACACTTATACTGTCAATGCCGTTCGCCACAAGGAACTCTACTATCTCTGGATACACGCTAGGGGCCTGCCCACATATGGAAACTGTACGACCATGTCGATGAGCGGCATCTATCAACATCTTTATAGCATTGAGGACTGCTGGATCACGCTCATCGAAGTAGCCCATGCCAGCGAGTAACTGGGAGTCTCTATCCACTCCGAGGACCAGCTGTGTTAGATCATTACTTCCTATACTGAAGCCATCCACTAGCTTTGCAAACTCGTCTGCAAGTAGAACTACGCTAGGAACCTCAGCCATTATCCATACCTTGAAGTCCTTGCCTCTTTCTAACCCCTCTTCAGCCATTATGTCCAGCACCTTTTCTATCTCCCACGTCGTTCTGACGAACGGCAGCATTACCCATACGTTCTTTAGCCCCATTTCGTCTCTGACCTTCCTTATGGCCTGCACCTCTAGCCTGAACGCCTTCTCGTATGCAGGGTGAATATACCTGGATACGCCACGCCAGCCTATCATAGGGTTCCGCTCTTCAGGCTCGTACTTATCGCCTCCACGGAGCCCGCGGTATTCGTTTGTCTTGAAGTCACTAAACCTCACCACCACCGGCCGCGGATATATAGCACTAGCTACCTTAGCTATACCATCAGCTAGCTTCTGTACGAAGAAGTTTGCCTTACCGGTCTCCAGTAGGTATAGCGGGTGATACCCTATCCAATCAGTGAGTATGAACTCTATCCTCATAAGACCTATACCGTCAAATGGCAGGTCAACATACTTGTCTATAACGTCGGGCTCGCCCAGGTTCATGTATATCTTTGTACCCGTGACTGGATAGAGGTCGCGGAGCGCCTCAGCACTTATCCCGGCTGCAGCTACTTCCTCCTTTTCCCTCTTCTTGCCTATCTCTACTTTACCCTCATACACGACGCCGCGGCTTCCATCAACTGTCACCAGCATTCCAGTCTTAATTACCTGTGTAGCGTTGCCCGTACCGACGACAGCCGGTATGCCAAGCTCGCGGGACACTATAGCAGCGTGGCTCGTCATACCGCCCTCGTCGGTAACTATGGCTGCAGCCTTCTTCATTAGAGGTACCCAGTCGGGATCTGTCATCTTTGTTACGAGGATGTCGCCTTCCTTGAACTGTTGTGCCTCTGGGCTGCGTGGGTTAAGTATCACTCTAGCTACGCCAGTTGCGACACCAGGACTCGCTGGCAGGCCGCGGACGAGGACCTTACCACTACCCTCTGTCTCAGTAACTGTCTCTGCCTTCTCTAGCTTGCCCTCCTTTAGCTGCTTGCTCCAAACAGTCTCATGCCGCGCCTGCACTATGAATATGTTGTCTGGAGGATCAATGTCCTTATCGATAGCCCATTCTATGTCCATAGGACTACCGTAGTGTTCCTCTATCTGGAGCCCATACTTAGCTAGTATCTTCGCCTCCTCGTCGCTAAGACTTGGAGCCAGAGCCTTGTCCCTTGACAGCTTTATCTCTACGTTCTCGCCACGCTCCGGGTCATAGGTTATCATTATGTTCTTGGGATTTATCTTCTTCTCTACTATTTCGAGGGTCTTTTTATCTATTATGAATTCGTCTGGAGTAACCTTTCCACCTACGACTGCCTCGCCAAGACCCCAGCTAGACTCTATGACTATAACGTTCGGGTCCCCGGTAGCCGGGTGTATCGTGAACATTACGCCCGCGGAGCGAGAATTGACCATCTTCTGGACGACTACCGCCATGCCTACCTTGGAATGGTCTATGCCCTGCTGCGTTCGGTAGAATATAGCACGCGCCGTGAAGAGACTTGCCCAGCACGCCTTAACTTTCTCGACTACTGCGTCCGCGCCCTTAACATTGAGGTAGGTGTCTTGCTGGCCCGCGAAACTCGCCTCCGGGAGATCTTCCGCCGAAGCACTGCTTCTCACAGCGACAAGAGGCTCGTCCACGCCAACGCGCTTAGCTAGCTCGATGTAGGAGTTCTTTATAGCCGAGGCTATCTCGTCGGGGACCCCTGCGGAGAGTATAGTCTCTCTTATTTTTCTACTTGTTTCTTCCAGAGCCTTTGTATCGTTTACATCCAGGCTTTTAAGGAGATTACTAATCTTCTCCCAGAGCCCCGTTTCCCTCATGAAGCGCCAGTAAGCCTCTGTGGTTACGACAAAGCCCGGCGGGACCGGGACGCCCGCGGCAACGAGTTCACCGAGATTAGCGCCTTTACCACCAGCTAGCTCCACATCCTTGGCACGCAGGTTCTCAATCCAAATAATTAGTGGCCTCTGCTCGGCCATGGCACCATACCGTGCCTCTTTGCACCCAGTGGACACATATAAACCTTTAAACAGTGTAAACTATGCTAGAAAGCTATATCACTTGTTATAAAATTAGGGTGTGTAAAACGTTGTACCCATAGCCAGTACTACCGTGTAGAGCTGCTTTACCGGCTTACTTCGGCCGACTCCTCGGCGACGTACTCTAGCCGTACTCTGTACTGCTCATCGTCGTAGTCTATCACAGCGTAGACTTCGTCTATGTTCTCTATAGGGCCGAAGTATACTTCGAGTCTAGAGCCGGGTTCAACATGCTTATCGACAGTCATACGCTCTGTTATCTCCTTTCTAACAGTCTGCACCTCGAGGTCGCTGGTTGGCACCTCACTCCTAGCCACATTAACATAGTACTTTACTTCAATAGCCCTTAGCTTCACCTGTTCTTTGCAATTATTCACGATAACTATGTATGGCCCATCAACTCTATAAGACATGCACTCTCTAAGCCTTTCTGCTACGTTTCCAGACTGAGACAAAAGGGACACCTCCACATAATTCTAGACTCGCAGTCCCCTGGTATTTAACCCGGCCTAATCTGGCATCATATATCCCTGCTGCACGACACTGATAGCCTGTTAGACAAAGGGCCAAGGGTCAGAACCGGTGGAGGCCAATCATAGCCCTCTTGGCTTATCGACGTGCAATCCTCATCATCCCATAAAGCTGGCACGGCTGGATACTGCTTTTAGAGCTATTTAGTTTTACAAGCTCCTGCGCTAAAGTACGGGGATGAGGACAAACCCCGTCTCGTGAGCCATATGCGGTGAAGAGTGCACCGGTTACCGACCCACAGACAAAGAGTAGTATCAGCATGAAATAGTATAATAGTTAAGACACATTGTATGGGTATTCTCCATAGTACATCTACGCTATGCCGACCTATCAGCGGGGCGGCTGGCATCGGCAGAGCAACTCCTCGTCATCTCTTCAGCTGAAAACCGGGCTCCTCCTAACCAGCCGCCCCATTTGTTCTGAAGGCAGACTAGCGTAGGAGCGGTAGATATTTTCCCTTGACTATGTGAGAGCTGTATTCCTTGGGCAGCAGCAATTTGCCGGGTAATGCTACTACATCTCACTTACTAGAACGTATACGCAAGTTCTACGAAGTATTAGCCGAGCCGTTTATAGGTAGAGAAGAGGAAGCACGTGCAATTACTCTAGCAATAATAGCCCGGGAACACGTAGTACTAATAGGCGAGCCTGGCACAGCCAAGTCTGCTCTAGCCAGGCGTAGTGCAGAACTGATAAGCGCGAAATTCTTCAAATATCTTCTCACAAAATACACTGAGCCAAGCGAACTCTTTGGCCCTTTGGATCTAAACGCCCTCCGAGAAGGAAAATATGTTAGGATAACTCGAGGCAAGATGCCAGAGGCCGAGATAGTATTCCTAGATGAAGTGTTCAACGCAAACTCAGCCGTACTCAACGCTCTACTGAGTATAATGCAGGAGCGCGTGTGGTATGACGGCTATACAGAGGTTAGAGTACCTCTCTGGACTATGATAGGCGCCACAAACAGAGTACCGGAGGAGCCCGAGCTAGAAGCAGTCTATGATAGATTCCTTGTGAGGCAATACGCTAGACCGCTCCCAGAGAACAAGTGGGGTGAACTACTAGATGCCGGGTGGCGGATAGAATCCGGTAAGGTACCATCGGTGCAGCCGGTCTTGGACATGAAAACTCTAGCCGAGATACATAAGCTGGTATTCAGCGTTGACATAGCCACCATCAAGCCAAAGCTTCTGCGTATATTCGCTGTCCTCGAGGAGAGAGGGCTACATTTGACCGATAGACGTAAGGCGAAGTCTCTCAAAGTAATAGCGGCTAATGCATTACTGGAGGGTAGGACAAGGGCTGAGGAACGCGATCTCATAGTTCTCAAGTATATAGCTCCAAGGGACATAGAAGACTTCGACAAGGTGAGTATTGTACTATCCGAGGAGCTGCGCATGCCAGAACGCTTTATAAAGGAGTTGAACGATATAAAGGCCAACGTTAGGGAAGCAGCAAGACTGGTAGACTCCATGAGGAGCTATGATCCACGTCTCGTTGACCTCTTCCGGAGCTTGAAAATAGCAAAAAGTAGGATATTAAATATACTGAAAGAGACTGATGACGAACGTGTGAGGATGCTAGCCGATGAAACCCTCCATGGTATTGATGAACTCCTGGAGAAGATCTCTTACAAGCTGGGGATGTAAGACTATGGTTGTGCTGAAAGGGGTAAACTACAATGATCCTCCAATAAGGTACAGAGGAGAGCGCATTATAGCGTTACTCCGTAAACTGCTCCCCGAGCCCGTTAAGACACCAGATTACCTTGATACTAATTTCGCTATAACTGTGTATTACTCGCTTTTCCTCCCATATCCTATACTTAGGAAGCCTAACACAAGCGATAAAAAGACGCTATTACACTACTTGGTAGCATCTAAGATGCTAGCCTCATCCAGGCTGTCGGAAATAAAGAAGCACACAATAGCCGATACTACTACTAGTATGGTCGCGTCTGCTGTATTCCTTGAGGCACTCGCACAAGAGATGAACAAAATGCCGCATCACCAGGGTGGCGATGCATCCACGCAAAGTAAAGCAGGCCCAGAGAGCAGTAACAGCCAGGAAGTCATGGACATAGAGCGGAGCGTTGAGAAAGCATTAGAGTCTACAAAGGAGGTTGCACGCCAAGCGAAGGAGATAGCCAATCTGGCTATGAGGTTTGCCGCTGGAAGTACATCTGTGCTTACCCTAGACGACGTCATAAAGGACGTCATAAACCTCGCGCGGAATACCGACGTACATATGCTACTCGAAGCTCTTAAGACTATAGAGAGTTCTGAGGCATACATAAAGTCTAAAAAGATACAGAGCCCCCGAGGAGAGCTAGACGGATACGAGCTCGGCAGCGATATAGAGCGTGTTACTGCAAGCGAACTTGCTCTCCCCTACGAACTCTTCCTAGTGAAATTTGCTGAGCGCAACCTACTGTTATACCGAAAGGTCGTCAACGAGGATTATGGCAAGTTCTACGTGTTATTAGACAAGAGCGGCAGCATGATGGGGATGAAGATAATTTGGGCTAAAGCTGTCGCGCTCGCCCTAGCACAGAGAGCTGTAAGGGAGAGAAGAGAATTCTACCTAAGGTTCTTCGACAGTATACCGTATCCTCCCTTCTATATATCTAAGAGGATACATGGAAGAGATGTGGTCAAGCTATTGGAGTACATTGCCAAGATAAGGGCAAATGGTGGTACAGACATCACACGAGCCATACTAACAGCAGTAAGCGATATAATGTCACGGCCTGCGACAACAAAAGTCTCTGATATAATACTGATAACTGATGGTGAGGACCGGGTTGCTATAGACACTGTACGCAGGGCACTAGCAAGGGCTAACGCTAGGCTCCACACCGTCATGATATATGGCAATAACCCGGACCTAAGAGCGCTGTCAGAAAGCTACATGGTCGCCACTAAGCTAGATAGGGAAGAAGCGCTTAAGGTGATGATGGCGGGCTCTTAGGGTGGCTCAACACGGTAAAACTCTACAATATTGTCAACGTTAACACTATATAGCACATTCTCATCTACTATGCCATTGTTCAACAGCTCTAGCTGCCTATCAATGATCTCCCATGGACATGACGAGACGCAGGGACGCTTAGGGTCATCTATATAGTCTGACTCTATCATTATATGTTTCACCCCTATCTCTTCAAATACTCTTTTCATGAGTTCCTTCTTACCAGCTATCGTGGCCCAGTAGCCGCTAGCCGCAGCATGGCTTGCCACACGTGTAGACGCATGGTGAAACAATACTCTATTCTTGGGAACCGACACTAGCTCTACAAGTTTTGCAGTAGTATCCACTGTCACAGGTCCAGCATTCTCTAGGTGCAAGTGCACTATACAATCATTGTCGCGAGCATACTCAAGCGCTCTAATCATTATAGTTGACGCTATCGCCACTCTCTCCGGCATAGTCCTATAGTGCTGTCTACCTACCTCGCCGATGCCGTCTAGCAGTCCCTGTCTACACATCTTCGCCACATACTCTACTACACGTAGTCCTAGACTCAGTACATCTTCTGGAGAAAGCCCAGCTGATATCAGCTTATCCACCTCTGCTGGATGAAAGCCTGCAAGACATGCAACACGGAGTCCAGCTTCACGGGCTTCTCTACACTCTCTCAGATGTATGTCTATAGCATTTACATACATCTCGAAGCCGGAGCGCATCCCGAGACCATAATGCCATGGTGGGAGCATGACTAGTGCCATGAACCAGCCGCCTTTCTCCGCAAATTTCCTCGCTATAGCTGCAGCCCCCATACCTAGCGGACTGCTATGTGCATGGGCATCGCCGAATACAAGCTTCATAGTGTCTACACCCTTCAACAGACCACAGCCGGCCTCGGGTTTATAGCGTAGCTGCTAACAGCATTGCCTTGACTGCCACTAGCGGTCGGAATAGGACCACTCGCTCATCCCCCAGAGACTTCATACTCCGGGGCTCGGTGGTAGGGGCCTCGTCATCCCAGGCTTAGGCCACGATAATTCCCAAGTAGCCGTCTAATCGTAGCTTATCCTAATTAGTAACAAAGATGCTATCTCATATAGCGTCTTTAACCCCATTTCAGCCCTCACACGGCTCTTCACAGGCCCCCTTGTAGGCCTCAGACCGGAATCGCTCATCACTACCCTGTCTATACTCCCCTACGCTCTACTACCAGCTAAAGCCTAGGATAGAGTTATCTTACCCTCTTGACCCTTGTATCGTCTTGCCCGGGAATCGCCGTGATACGGGATCCCTGGAGCCGGGCAGTAAAGCTCTCCTTCATATTCAACCTGGCCATCTACTTTGCTGGCATAACAGCCGGCTTCATGTCCCCAAGCACCAGTGTACTACAATCCGTACTCGAGAAGTTCACAGACATTGGGCAGCTCACAGTATTCCACAGATACGTGTTTATAGCCGTTAACAACATAGTATTGGCATTCACACTTGTCCTATTCTCTATAGCCATTGTACCAGGGCTCGCAATAATAGCCTATAATGGCTACATAGTGGGGGCGTTAGCCGCCTTATGGCTCAGCGCACATGACTCCTTGCAGAAGTTCCTAGCACTGCTAGTTCCCCACGGCATATTCGAGATGCTTGCACTCTTCTACGCATCATCTATAGGACTAACCATAGCGGCCACACATATAGCCAGGATTCAACATATAGAAGCAACAAAGAAAGCGCTATCCGGCATAGCCGTAATAGTCTACTTACTCCTGCTAGCAGCAGCTGTAGAGGTCGTAATCACACCCTACATCTCTTCTCTAGTATAAGTTCTCTAGTATAAGACATAATCATTACTTAAGCCTAAAAGATTGAAAATAAATATACTAGGATTACTGCTAAGCAATGCGCGGGAGATGAAGAGTGACAGGCATACTGGAATTTCGACTAAGGCTACCCACCGGGCGTGAAGCAGCGCTAGTTGAGGGGTTACGCTTCTGCTACGACCTTAGCGAGACAGACGCAATAATACTATTCGAGCTTCTTAGAGGAGGCGAGTATACAGTTGACGATCTTACCAGAGAACTAAGACTAAGCAAAGCTACCGTAAATAGAAGTCTATCCAAGCTAGTCGAGATAGGATTCGTCTCTAGGGCTAGAGAGAAACGCGCTGGCGTTGGGCGGCCACGATACCGTTACTATGTGGAGGATCCACGAAAAGTTATTATGCGAGTCATCGAGGACTTCGAGAAATGTTCTGCAGCATTTAAAGAAGCTCTGCAAGAGCTCCTAAGAATAGTTGAGAAGGAAAGGGCCAAAAGGAAAGAGCAATAACGCATCTAGTACTCTGGCTAGAGCTATCACGTTATTATTAGCTACTGAGCCGAATACCGTCTTTCCGTGTGCCAGCTAAGCGGCAATATCCATATATCTATCTATCAATTTACCATATGTATAACTTATATTGTTATATATCTTCTATGTCATCCTCAATTGTAGTTTCTGTTAGTTCTCCTTCTTTTTGCACAATACCCATAACCGATGTCTTAGCCATAGCCTGGTTAGACGTTACTACCTGCATATAGTATAGTATTGCTTCTCTTATGAATTCGCTCCTGCTAGCATATCCGAGGGAACGCCATATACGATCCATTTCTTCTATTATGTCTACTTCAAGCTTTATAGATACTACTTTCTTTGGCGGTGGCACCGGCACGTCGAACACATTGCCGGTATCATATACTCTTTGCCTACTAGTCATTTCGGCTACACCATACACGCCACTCCTACCATAACATTATGGCCTAGCCAGCCAGACTATAATAGAGTTTTTAATCGATTGTTATAACGTACTTAATAACAAATCCTTTAGATATTTAAGTTATCTGATTTAACGCCACACCGGTAGTACCAACAACATAACGGCAATATTATTCTAGCTCAATGTACTAGACTACAACATGTCCTACATGGAGGTTAAACGGCTAACTACATTGTTTATCCCCCCGTGTCGACTTAGAGGGCATACTGTTAACAAGTACCAGAAGCGCTATCTTAGCAATACCGGGAAGCACTATGAACGACTATGTAGCTGCAAAGGAGCCCATCAAGATAAACGAAGCTGTAGTCCAATGTCCTGCATGCAAGAAGACTACGTTAAAGATTGAGGACTATTTATACGACATGCCTGTTGTTGGTAAGGTTATTCTATCGTCCGGTAAATGTAATAACTGTAACTACAAGTTTAATGATGTTAGGCTGGCTGAGGCACATGAACCTAGAAAGATAATACTACACGTAGAGAGGCCCGAGGATCTTAACGCACTCGTAGTCCGCTCATCATCTGCGTCAATAGTCATACCAGAGCTTGAAATGAGCATGACACCTGGTCCTGCATCTGAAGGCTTCATAACTACTGTTGAAGGTGTTCTTGAAAGATTTTTGGAGGCCATAGATGTTGCATGTGCCGATCCCGATGCCGATAGGTCCGCATGCGAGAGGGCGAGAAGGACTATAGAAGAAGCAAAAGAGGGTAAGCGAAAATTCACCCTGGTAATTGTGGACCCGGAAGGTGTAAGCGCAATTGTATCAGATAGGGCTAAAACAGAGCCAGTTAGTAAGGATGAGCTAGCGAGGCTCGGCTATATAGTAGCCGACAACTAAAACAAGTGGACCAGGGGTTGCCGCGTTACTCTACCTTAATCTTAAGACCGCCTTCCTCCTTTTCGTCCTTCTTCTCTTTTTCTATCGTCACTTCTAGTACGCCATTCTTGTACTTAGCTTTTGCAGTTTCCGGTTTGATACCTGGAGGTAGCTCTATCTCTTTGTAGTACTTTCTGTCTTTGTCTTCAGCCTTTATTACAAGTTTGCCGTCCTTAACCCTTACATCTATCTTATCCTTCTCTACACCAGGTATTTCTGCTATTACTACTATTTTGTCCTTTTCGTCTATTACATCGACCAGTGGCTCGAGTCTCTCCTCTATTATGGCTCTACGTCCGCGCCTTTTAACGTTGCCAAACTCTTCTATGATAGGCTTGCCATCCGGCCCTATTGTTATCCTTACACCATAGACTATAGGGCCTCTGGCTCCCCTCCCCTGGAGCTGCATTGCTCTAGTTTCGAACTCCTCGAACATACTCATTGCTAGGCGCTCCATCTCCCTTATCATTTCCTCTATCTCGTCGAATATATCACTAAATCTACGCCGCCATATGAACGACATGGCCCAACCCTCCACTGTTACATAGTGTAAGTGTGCATTCTTGCCCTATTAATACTCTTAGACACCCAATCGCCATGCACTACGTTTGTCCGACTACTCTAGTGGTGTTTGCACTGCCGCCTATAGAGCCGCATAAAAGTCCCCCTTCATCGTGTCTAAACAATCTACACGGTATTACAAGTGGGGCGTTGCTAATGCGCGCTAAGTACGATGTAGTTATAGCTGGCCTAGGTCCTGCTGGGAGTGTCGCCCTCTGGCATCTTGCGAAGAAGGGATTTAGCGTAGCAGGTTTCGATATGAGGAAACCAGAAGATGTATGGGGCAAGCCATGTGGAGACGCTCTGGGCGCACATCATCCACGGGAGGCTGGGCTACCTGATCCACCGAACCACGTAGTAAAAAATAAAGTCGCTGCTATAGATATATATTCACCCGGCGAGACGACAAGGTATCGGGTATACGGCGAAGGCTACATTATTGATAGAACTCGTTTTGGCAAATGGATCATCGACGAAGCATCTTCTAGCGGCGCCGAGGCCTACTTTGGCGCAAGAATCATTGCCCCTATTATCAGGGACGGGAAAGTAGCCGGCGTGCAGATGCAGCTCGGAGACCAGGTGAAAGAGGTCTACGCAGATGTGGTGATAGAAGCTACGGGGTTCTCACGAGCTATAAGAGCACGACTACCTCGCAATTGGTTTATATACGAGGATATACATCCCAGGGATATGAACATAGCCTATAGAGAGATCATAGAGTACGAGGACTACGAGGTCGAAGAGCCAAACATTATAAGGATTTACCTAGACCAGAATGTTGCTCCAGGTGGGTACTGGTGGTACTTCCCAGAGTCACGTTATAGCGTGAACGTTGGCCTGGGCGTACAGGGTGGCATGGGGTATCCGAATCCTATGACATTGTACCGCGAGAAGCTGTTAAAACATCCACTCATGCAGCGTCCATACCACGTGGTAAAGGCCGCTGGCGCACCACTACCTACACGTCGTCCGTCGAACACACTTGTAGGGCCAGGTATACTAGTTATTGGTGATGCAGGCTATACTGTAAACCCGGTACACGGGGGAGGCATGGGCTATGCATTTAGAGCTGCATACTATGCTACGCTGGCTGTAGAGGAGGCATACAACCGTAATGACTTCAGCGAACAAGGGCTGTGGGGGCTAAACGTGCGCTATATGAAAGACGTGGGTGGCAAACAAGCAGCACTCGATGTATTTAGGAGGTTCCTGCAGAGGCTTAGTAACGATGAGATAAGATTTGGAATGGAGAAGCGCCTAATACCTGAGCAAGACGTGTACTATACAAGCAGTAGGGGTGATCTAAATGTATCAGTAGTAGAAAAGGCTATGATAGTCCTACGTGGTCTACAGAAGCCCAGTCTGCTAGCTAAACTAAAGCTGGTAGCAGACTATATGAAACGTATAAAGCAGCTATATATGGAGTATCCGGAGAAGCCCGCCAGGCTAAGAGAGTGGGTTAGAAGCGTAGATGCACTGATAAACGAGTTTGAGGCAAAGATAGGAAAGTAGGCGATCTGTTTACAGTAATTAAATATTCTGTTGCTCTTATTCCGGCTATAGCTCTTTCCACTAAACGTGCTGTGCAAACTATGTCAAGGGTGACGCCTTATGTCTCTCCAATGGGATCCTAAATGGGAAGAAGTAGTAATAGACGTTGAGGGTATACGCGTAAAGGCTCTCCAAGACCGTATCACAAAACTATTAGCATGTCCGATTTGCGGCGTCGGTGATAGAGCTTCATACTTCTTTAACCCCCGCGATCTTATAAATCATCTATTTGCACATACTTCAAAAGCCCAACGGATCCAAGTAGCTGCGCCCACAACAGAGCCGGAGGAGGAAGAGGAAGAGGAGTAACAATGTTTGTTCTCGATGTCTTTTCCTCCCCCACATTAGATATCATTAACGGTCGTCTGTGTAGGGGCGGCCCCGCCTATTATGCCAGGCTAGCACTTTATGCTGTTGGTGCCTCGGATGCTAGAGTTAGGCTACCATACGATACGTGTATGGACGTAGAATGGTATCTTAGGATAGAGTGGTGCATGGAGACCGATACGCTGGCCACTATTCCGGAGTGCGCTACAGTGTTCGTGCTAGAGGAGAAAAATACAGGCCGCAAGCTGAAGCCTCTTAGCCTCTATAAGATAGGGTTTGAAGACCCGAAAGGCAGTGCAGCACTCATATCACCTGTCCTCGCCGAACTCGATATTGATAATGCCGCCAGGCTGCTAAGCCACTACAGCCTAGCCATTTTGGATGTTCAAGGATTTAGCCGTCTTTATTATGATGAGGGAGTTACGACGTTTAGTGAGAACGTCCTAGCTCTTGTAGAGCAAGTCGAAAAAGCCGACAATTTCGTAGCTATTAAAGCTAGTTTGGAGGATATACCGGATTTCATAGCCCTGGATAGACTATTCAGATACAGTTCCAACTCAAACCATATTACCATAATGATTACTGATGGGCCTAGAGGCGCACTTGTACTGTATAGAGGCTATAGCTTCGTCACTAGGCCTCGGAGCGTGAATATGATTCCTACCGGTGCTGGGGATATGTTCTCAACACTAGTTCTCTACGGTATTTGGAAAGGATATGGATTAGAACGCTCCGTGCTGGGGGCCGCCACAGCTGTGTCATGTATACTGGAGAAGAGGGATGAGATAGCCCGCGGAGGATATGGATTATGTAAAGACAGTTTTGAAGAAAAGTTTGACGCTAGTATATACCGGCTACCACGTAGATGCTACAGCATTGACTGTGTCATCTCCGTTCTTGAGTACGGGTAGCCCGGAAGACCTATCACTATTGTATCCAAGAAGCGAAAGCGCTACATCAACTATTTCCTCCACTTTTAGGACGCGGCCCTCTGCTATTTCCCTACCATTTATAACCAGCACGGGTATGCTGTACGGAGTAAACACACCTACATGAGATACATCCCAGTATACCGTGTTTGGAACCACGATGGCTTCGATACCGTACTCTTCTCTTAGAATTTTGGCCGCTTTGCGTGCATTTTCTATAAGCTCTTCCGTGGCTGCATCAAGCGCCCCATATATCATTATTTCGACATCCGCTGTGAATACCGCCTCCATCTCGAGTGGTATACCAGCTTCGTGGACTGCTACGGCTACCCCGACGTCTGCTGCGGCAGACACGGAGAGACCCCAGCGCAACTATTCCAGCCTCTGCGGGCCACTTAAGCCACTACAGCCTGGTAACCCGAGCCAACTCAACCATAGAGTATAGGCTGTTAACGGGACAGGATACGGCGGAAGATACCATTCTAATCCGGTAGTACACTTTACGTAGGGTAACACCAAATAGAGTGTAACAAGAAACAACTACTGGGGGTGTACACGCCTATGAATACGACGCAGCATTCAGACAAGGACTATATTGATGAGAGGTTAATATTAGCAGCCGAGCGGGCAGCAGAGATACTTGTAGAACACATGAACGAGTGGAAAGATACTATAGATGCCTACTGGCTTCTACGCCGCTACGAGGACGAGGTTGGAGTACCGGTTACCTACGACATAGTAGAGCAAGCCGTAGAGAAGGCTCGCCGAGTGCTAGATGCTACTGGACAAGCTGTCTCACACGTCAAAATCTGATGTGCTCCCCGTAGAACTTGCTGTGGAAGGGCTCTATTTACCCCCTAGATGCTATGTGGTGGACTAACCTGGTGCCGGCCAGTCTTGCAAGACTATTGGGAGAATAAGCTCAGTCTCCTACCAGAGGAGCTTAGAGATATACTAAGCATTACTAGACGGCACAACCGCTGGAGAAAGTACGAGACTATAAACTTGATCGCAAGCGAGAATGCCATGAGCCCTCTGGCTACCTCCGCGTACCTATCTGACATGATGCACCGCTACGCCGAAGGTAAGCCATTCAAGCGCTACTACCAGGGTACACGGTATGTTGACGAGATTGAAGTAAGAGTAATGAAGCTCATGGGCGAACTCCTCCAAGCCGACTATGTGGACCCAAGACCAATAAGCGGCACGACTGCTAATGCATCAGTTTTCCGAGTCCTCGGCAAGTGCGGCTCCAAGGCGGTCATAGCTCCTGTTCAAGCCGGCGCACATGTAAGTCATACAAAGTTTGGCACACTTGGCGCGCTGTGTATAGAGCATATAGAGATGCCATACGACCACGAGCAAATGAACATCGACGTTGACCGCGCCGTTAAGCTGATAGAGGAGGTAAAGCCGAGCTTCGTCGTTCTCGGCGCCAGTGTGTACTTATTCCCCCATCCCGTGAAAGAGATAGCTCATGCAGCACACAGTGCTGGTGCAAAGCTTGTATATGACGCAGCTCACGTACTAGGACTCATAGTTGGCAAAAGGTGGCGCAACCCCCTAGACCACGGTGCAGACATACTAACCGCGTCAACACACAAAACATTTCCCGGGCCTCAGGGCGGCGTAATAGTTACACGCGATGAGAGCCTCTACAAGCCTATATCACGTGCCGTGTTCCCATACTTTGTCAGCAACCACCATCTGCACCGCCTTCCTGCTCTAGCAGTAACTGCTGTCGAGATGAAATACTTCGGAGAGGCCTATGCAGACCAGATAATCCGCAACGCTAAGGCGCTAGCAGAAGCGCTAGCTGCTGAAGGCTTTAAGGTGCTCGGGGAGCATTTGGGCTATACTAAGAGCCACCAGGTCGTACTCGACGTCCGCCCCCAGGGCGGCGGCGCAAAGGCAGCAAAGCTGCTTGAGGAGGCTAATATAATAGTTAACAAGAACCTGCTGCCCTACGACCCACCAGACGCCATAAAGGATCCTAGCGGCCTACGGCTAGGCGTCCAGGAGATGACGAGATACGGCATGAATGAAGACAATATGAAGGACATAGCAAGGTTCATGAGGAGGATACTAATTGACGGCGAAGACCCTAGGAGGGTTGCAGAAGAGGTTAAAGCTTATAGGAAGGAGTATACGAAGGTACATTACTGCTTCGATATAGACACGATAGAGGACGGCAAACTGTACCTGCTCTACTAGCCTCACATTCCAGCACACTTTTACTCTTTTATAGATGCTATTGCACCAGCTTAATTACCAATTCTCCATTAGTCGATAGAACATAGCTCCTTCCTGCGGGCTACTGCTCGAGCACTACATTGCCTGCATAGGCTGTCCTTCTATACGTCTACCCTATTGATGCTCTATAATCGTCTAGATAGGATTGCGGGAGGCAAGTCCCCGGACCTTCATCCACGCCCCGTGCCGCGGGGCTGTCTGGGGGGCGGCGCGCGTGTTGTATACCACCTCTCCTACGGGGGTTTTAGGGTAGCGTCCAGTGTACCGCCCCCATGCATGGGTAGTGAATATAGGAAACGAGCTGCTCATAGGGAGAATAACTAACACTAATGCTACCGTAATAGCTCGAGAACTCATGCTTAGAGGTGTTATTGTAAAGCGTATAGTGGTTGTTGGGGACTATCTCGACGATATAGCCACATCTGTACGGGAGGCTGTAGGTTACGCCGACATAGTTGTAACGACAGGAGGCCTCGGACCCACGGACGACGACATTACTATGGAGGCAGTAGCAGCAGCCATAAACGCGCCATTGGTTCTGAATAAAGCTGCACTAGAAATGGTTGAAGCCTTCTACCGTAAAAGAGGTCTCCAACTTACTAGAGAGCGTTTGAAAATGGCTTATCTTCCTCTTGGTGCCGAGCCCGTACCTAACCCAGTAGGGGCTGCACCTGGCGCCTATATCAACTATTCAGGCTCTCATATAGTGGTTCTGCCCGGTGTCCCTAGCGAGATGGAGGCTATGCTAAAGATAGCCCTCAATAGGCTAGCCCACATCCTCCCAGAACTATGCGTAGCTGAGGAAGGTATAACTATTGAGGGTGTCCCCGAATCGTCACTAGCACCACTGCTTAGAAAAGCCTCTAAGCTGTGCAGCGATTGCTACATTAAGAGCCACCCAAAGGGACACGAAGTAGATAACCCCATCATAGACGTGAAGGTTATGGCTTCCGCGCCAGACTGCGATACTGCCAGGTCTAAGGTGCTCACCGTTCTCGGCTATCTAAAGAAGCTTATACAGGGTGGAGACAGTGACTAGACCCAGTTCACCACTTGCAAGAGGCATGGCTGTTTTCAACGCCATACTTGTACCAATAGCTGCCTGCTCACTGTACATGGTCTACCTTGGCGCTACACGAGACAGCAGCCTTCTACTAACCGTCGGCGCATTGTTTACAGCCATATCGCCGTTTCTGGCATACGCTATTACTAGGAGGATTCTAGCCAAGCTATTTAGCGTGTAGACCAGCCAGGCTACCTACTGGACGCTAAGAATATACACGCTCTACTGCTAGAAGCTATAGTGAACTGGGTATTGGAGGGCTTAGATAGCCTTGACTAGCACACGGCCCGGGGGCAGTACAGATGTTGAGAAGCTGAAGGCAAAGATAATCGACGCACTTAGGACTGTATACGACCCAGAAATCCCTGTAAACGTGTATGATCTTGGCCTGGTATACGACATCGATATTAGGGATGGGAAGGTCAAAATAAGGCTAGGTCTGACAGCACCAGGGTGTCCTGTAGCCGGCCAGATAGCTCTGATGGCCGAGGAGGCTATCCGCCAGAACGTGCCAGAGATAAAGGATGTTGAAATAGAACTCGATTTAGAGACGCCTTGGAATCCGCGACGCGTAACACCGGAGGGCCGCAAGCTTCTTCAAGAGCTATTCGGCTACGACGTTGTCGAAGAGTGGATAAAAAGGTATGAGCAGCTTCAAGGCTAAAAGCTAACAGATAGACACCTGGATAGTACAGCCACCGTCTCTAGGGCTCCAGCTTTAGCTCGTTAACCCCGGGTTTATCACTCACCTGATATGGCTTCTCGTTCTCGGAGGCCGGGTGTGACTGCTCTGCAAAAGGCTGGCAGCCGACGCCCTTTTAGCGTATGAGGAGGGGACCACCACAGCTGACCCGGCCCCTTCCACGGTAAAGCTGTTCATACGTTCTACCATAGCTCGTCAAGGCACCGTCCTACACCATAGGCTTAGTTTTATAGAGCAGTATAGCCCAGGAGTCTATAATGGGGGTCAACAAGGTTGACGTGGAGCCTGCTACGGTATCTCAGAGAGAACCCAGAGGTTCTCCGCGAGAGCTTGAGAAAGCGTTACATGGATCCATCACTTGTTGACAGACTGCGTAGCCTAGACGAGCAGTGGCGCAAGCTTAAACGGATGGTTGACGAGGTACGTCATCGCCACAACGTGATAACGCGTAGCATAGCTAAAACACGCGACCCGGAGGAGCGCAAGAAGCTGATAGAGGAAGCTAAAAGGCTGCTCAAGGAAAGGGAAAAGCTTGAAGAGGAGCTAAAGCGCGTGGAAGCTGAGCGCGAGAAACTGTTGCTATCTCTGCCTAACATAGTGCACGAGTCCGTCCCTGAAGGAGACTCTGACGAATACAGTGTACCCGTAAGGTTCTGGGGGCGACCAAGAGTGTACCGGGAGTTCCTAGACGCATTCCGCGAACAGACCGAAAAGTGGGGATTCAAGGTAGACTACGAGCTTCTCGACTGGAAGCCAGTTGGCCATGCAGACATGCTAGAGAACGTTCTCAAACTCGGTAATACTATAAAAGCTGCCGAGGTTGCTGGTTCCCGCTTCTATTACCTGTTCGACGACCTGGTGTGGCTCGACTTCGCTCTACTAGTATACGCTATAGATAGGCTTACCTCCAAGGGGTATAGGCTCGTACTGCCACCATACATGATACGACACAGGATACTCATGGGAGTCATCGATATGGAGACCTTCCAGGACGCCATATATAAGATAGAGGGCGAGGACCTCTACCTTATTGCCACAGCTGAGCATCCTCTAGCAGGTTTATACTATAATGAAGAAGTTATGGAGGACGAGCTACCCATAAAGCTTATAGGAATAAGTCCATGCTTCCGCAAGGAGGCTGGGGCAGGCAATAGAGACCTAAAGGGCATATTCCGCGTCCACCAGTTCCATAAGGTAGAGCAATACGTTTACGCTAAGCCAGAAGAGAGCTGGAACATCCTTGAAGAACTAATACACAATGCTGAGGAACTATTCCAAGGCCTTGGTCTACCATATAGAGTTGTGAACGTAGCTTCTGGCGAGCTAGGGGCACCTGCTGCGAAGAAGTACGACCTCGAAGTCTGGATGCCTGCACAAGGCCGGTATCGAGAGATGGTTAGCGCGAGTAACACAACAGACTGGCAGAGCTATAGGCTCAACATAAGGCTTGTAAGGCGGAAGGGTATGGTACGTGAATATGTGCATACACTTAACTCGACAGCTATAGCGTCTACACGCACTATTACCGCTATCCTGGAGAACTTCCAGGAACCAGATGGAACAGTAGTCATACCTAAGGTCCTCCGAAAGTATTTAGAGCCCTTCAGCAAAGCGCCTAAGGATGCAATATACCCCGTAAAGAAGGAGAAGACAAACGAGTAAACCGTTACTCTCAATTCTTAAGCATACGATCTAATACATTTTAAAGACACGTATATGATTATCTCATTTAGCGCAAACATACCCCTATACCTATACTGGGTGCAACGCTCTATGGACCTTAAGCAGCGTATACTCCGCCTAGTCGAGGAAGCACCGCAGCTGAATAAGGCTGCGTTTTATAGTGACCCCGTGGTTATGGCACTAGTAGAGAACCTCCATGAAAGATGGCAGCGCGCCGGCTACGAGGGAGAACCCATAGACTATGCCACATCAGAGGAGCTTGAAAGACTCTACGAACTGGCGGAGTACTATATATCACTTCCCCCATGGAAGGCTTATCGTATACTTAGAGAAAGGGGTGGCCAGGCCTAGCCCCGGGAGAGAGACAAAATAGAGAGCCAGGTTCCACCAACTGGTGTCCGAGGGGTCTCGCAAATGGTTTTTGACCGCTATACGCCAGAGAGGCTATGGAAGTTAATGAGGCCAGACGCTGTCCATGTATGGCTGGACGAAGATGTACGGAAAAGACTCTCATGGTACTACGGTGTCATGATAAACGAGCTACCCGCAAAGTACATTATAGCGAAGTACGTGGAAGCTGAAGACGATCCATATAAGCTTGACTACAAGGACCTTATCGATGTTAAAAGGAGAGCACGAAGGCTCTTCGAAAAACTTTTCAAGGATGCACGTGCCGGCAAGCTAACGCTAGAGTTATTTGTTAAAGAGTTTAGAGGTAAGCCAAAGTACTCTCTACTCGATATCGACATTGCTTTAGCAAAGATGCTTGCCAATCCATGTAGGCTCTGTGAAAGACACTGCATGGTTGATAGGAGTAAACGTATAGGTGCTTGTAGACTAGATTCAAGGGTCTATGTGCATAGCTGGTTCCACCATCTGGGTGAGGAGGCACCCTTAGTACCTAGTGGTACTATATTTTATGGCGGCTGTAACTTTTCATGCGTCTATTGTCAGAACTACGACATTAGTCAAACAATGCCTAGACAAGGAGAAGTCGTTGACGCTAAAAAGCTAGCGTGGATACAGAGGATGCTACGGTTACACGGTGCACGGAACATAAACCACGTAGGTGGTGAACCTACACCTAGTCTACCTACCATAATTGAGTCTCTACTTCATCTTGACGTGAACGTGCCACAGATTTGGAACTCAAATATGTATATGACTACCGAGGTTATGGACATTCTTGTTGATATAATAGATCTATGGCTTCCCGACTTCAAATACGGTAACAACAAGTGTGCCATGAAGTTATCAGCTGTGCCCCGTTACTTTGACGTTGTTACCCGCAACTTGAAGATAGCTGTCGAGTCCGGCAGTATGATAATAAGACACCTAGTGCTGCCATCTCACGTCGAGTGCTGCAGCTTAAGAGTGCTCAAGTGGATTGCCGAGAATTTACCTCTTGATAGAGTACTCGTGAATATAATGGACCAGTATCGCCCAGAGCATCTTGTAGCCAAGTATCCCAGGCGCTGGCCTGAACTAGTAAGGCCCGTGTATCGGGAGGAGGTCGAGCGCGTCTATGCTTATGCTAGCAGGCTTGGCATCGTATATGAGCCCGTTAGCTAAGATGGGGCGTAGAGCCTATGCCCAGGCCGCGTCGTGTGCTAATCTTAGATGGTTATACCGATGAGCCGGCGGGATTCGGTGTACCACCATACATAGATGTTTATCCTAGATATATAGCTGGCGCCTTGTGGCACGTGGACAAGTCGATACAAGCACACTACATGACTGTGGACCAGGCAAGAGGGAATATAAGAGACTTCATAAGGAGAGCAAATATCTACGACACTCTGATAGTGATAGCCGGCGCTGTAGTCCCAGGAAAGTATCTAGGAGGTGAACCTATAAAACTCGAAGAGCTAAGGCAGTGGTTCAGGCTCATAGACCGGCCTTTCAAAGTGCTAGTAGGTGCGGCTGCACGCTGGGGCATCGGCAATGAAGGCGGCACTGTAGCGGCTCTACCGAGAGAGGTTAAGGAGAGCTTCGACACCATAGTGACTGGCGACCCCGAGGCCTATGTGCTGGATTTTGCGCGCTTCGGTCCAGAAAGAGCTGAGCCCTGGCGCATACTTGACGACATGAAGCTACTTGGGGAGATATCCGTTAAGGGCGCCAGGATAGTTGAACAGCATCCCAACCACGGCTACAACCTCACGGCGGAGATAGAGACTTACAGGAGCTGCAGTAGATGGGTGAGTGGCGGCTGCAGCTTCTGTGTTACTAAGCTCTACGGTAGACCAAGACAACGTGATCCGCGAGACATAGTTAGGGAGGTAGAAGCGCTTTACGTGGCCGGTGTACGCCATTTCAGGCTAGGTAGGCAGGCCGACATACTGGTCTATGGAAGCCCATCGCTTGGACAAGATGAATGGCCTAGGCCTAATCCTCGTGTACTCGAGCAACTGTTCTACGGTATCAGGCTTGTTGCACCCGGGTTGAAGACTCTTCATATAGACAACGTTAACCCGGGGACTCTGGCTAGACATGAAAGGGAGAGTATAGAGGCTCTAAAGGTGATAATGAGATACCATACTCCTGGCGACGTTGCTGCACTAGGAGTAGAGACAGCCGATCCCCGAGTCGTGAAGGCCAATAACCTTAAGACTTTTCCAGAGGACTCTCTCAAGGCCATAGAAATCATCAACCGTTACGGTAGCCAGCCAGGTTATAATGGTCTTCCAGAGCTTCTGCCCGGCATAAACTTCGTACTAGGTCTTAAGGGTGAGACAGTAGAGACGTACAGACTTAATGAAGAATTTATAAGGACTATATATGAGCAGGGGTTGTTACTACGCCGTATTAACGTTAGAAAGGTGCTTGTGCTGCCAGGAACGGCTATGGCCAGTGTTGGTACCAGAATTATACAGAAGCACAGGAACCTTGCCAAGAGGTTTCAGCGTATAGTGAACGAGTATTCAAGACTATTTCTAGAACGATTGCTCCCGCGTGGTTCTGTCCTAACCTACGTCTATGTAGAGCGCTATGATGTGAAGCTTGGCGTGACTTTCGCCAGACAGGCGGGAAGTTACCCAATAGTAGTCGAAATGCCATGCAAAATGAGCACACCGGGTATACTCAAGGTTGCTGTATACGGCTACTCTAGTAGGAGCGTTAGAGGGCTACCAATACCCCTTAATGCTAATGCTGCAGCCATGTCTACACTAGCCAAGCTCTTAGGCAAGAATAGAGCTGCCGAGATAGCTAGGCTTAGACCATTTAGGCACAACAACGAACTACGTAAAATACTAACTCAGAGAGAGCGAATATACCTATCGTTAAAGGGCTTTACCTGCTAGTGAATTCAGGTACTGCGGCCCATACTACTGGCTGGGCTTACGCGACCAGCCGTTTTTATACAGCAGCTAATGGCTAATTATCTGAGGACGGGAATGTACTGGGTGCTGCGCTATGGCGCTAGCAACGACGACCCGTAGAGCCGGGGACAGAGAGGCGGAGACTAAGACATTTGACGCACCTGCAGTATACGACGCTACCACGAAGACTGTTACAGTGGCTGAGAAGCATATACCAGTAGGTGGACCAATACCGAAGCTACGTGACGGAGAAAAATTCGTATCCTATACTACCAGCATTTGCCCATATTGTACGAGGCTACTCCCAGCACTAATCTATGAGAAAGGCGGAAGCATATACATAAGGAAGGTTTGTCCAACACACGGGACGATAGAGGAGCTCTACTTCAGCGATGCAAAACAGTTCTACAGATTTATGAATCTTGAAGAGGAGGGTGTCGGGGTAACCCCTCACGTCAAGCTATCAGCACCATGCCCGTTCAATTGCGGGCTATGTCCACGCCATAAGAATCATACAGCGCTCGCCAACCTAGTTGTGACTAACCGCTGCGACCTCTCATGCTGGTACTGCTTCTTCTATGCAGAAAAAATGGGATACGTTTACGAGCCGACACTCGAGCAGATACGCAAGATGATACGCCAATACAAGAAGGAAGGAGTAACCATGTCCGTACAGATAACCGGCGGCGAACCAACACTACGGCCCGATCTCATCGAGATAATAAAGCTGCTAAAAGACGAGGGTGTTACTCATATACAGCTAAATACACATGGAATAACCTTTGCTAGATTATGGTTCGAGAAAGGCATTGACGCTGCTGTAAACTACGCTAGAGCACTCCGCGAGGCTGGGCTTAATACCGTGTACATGAGCTTCGACGGGGTAACCCCTAGGGCCAATCCGAAGAACCACTGGGAGGTACCATACACGCTTGAAGTATTTAGGAAGGCTGGCATGACGAGCGTCGTACTAGTACCAACAGTAATAAAGACTATTAATGACCAAGAGCTAGGTGCTATAATAAAGTTCGCTGCCAAACACATGGATGTCATACGCGGCGTAAACTTCCAGCCTGTCAGCCTCACAGGCCGCATGAGGAAAGATGAGCGGCGCCGCTACAGGGTAACCATACCTGACGTTCTAAAGTGGGTTGAGGAACAGACAGACGGCCAAATACCAGCTGATTCATGGTTCCCTATACCCGTCGCGGCAAAGATAGCATACTTCCTCGAGGCTATGAGCGGCGAACTCAAGATATGTATGGGCAACCATCCTGCATGCGGCTCAGCCACATATGTGTTTGTCGAGAGAGACAACAATGGCCTACCTAAACGTTTCATACCGATAACAGAGTTCTTCAACGTTGAGGGCTTCATTGAGTATATAGAGGAGAAGACTGCCGAGCTTAGAAAGGAAGAATTCACCTCTATGGCTAAGTTTAAGCGCACAATACGCCTTGCATCAATAGTCAAAGACATCTCAAAGTTTGTTGACAAGGAGCGTATACCAAAGGACCTCAACATAACAAAGCTGCTAGTAAACGTGTTCGTTAAGAGGAACTACGACGCACTAGGAGAACTCCACTATAAGATGCTCTTCCTAGGCAACATGCACTTCATGGACCAGTACAACTACGATGTTGAGCGCGTAATGCGCTGCAACATACATTATCTAGTACCGGATGGGAGAGTAATACCGTTCTGTACGTATAACGTCCTAAACGAGATCTATAGAGACTATGTACTGCGCAAGTATCAGATACCGCTAGACGAGTATGCTAAGATACATGGCGAGGACGCCATAGGCCCTGCTGTAAAGTATGTACGTAATATAAAGCTGCTAAAGAGTTCACCAATATACTATGAAGCATATCGCGGCATTGTACCAGACGAGATACTTTACGGCAAGAAACCTAACTAACACTATTTTTGGATAGCTAAATATAGTTTATTATAGCACCGAATAGTTTCTCTAGATTATGTATGATTTGACGCTGTACAAGGTGCTGGTCAACATTCTTTATTGATGCTATAATCCCTACAACTTCCCTAACCATTAACGGGTTTAGCTTCATTCCACGATACTCGTAGGGTCCATCACTTTCCGTTAACATTATAGTAATTGGTGCATTCTCAACAACTGCCTTATGCTTACGCTGTATCTTTACAGCTGGATTTATCGATATCATATATCCTGATGCCTCTATATCTTTTAGCAGGTAAAGTGGCCCAGTATACCAGTGGAACATAGCCCGTTCTATGTCGTACCGAACTAGTAACTGGTATACTTCTTCCCATGTACCAGCCGTGTGTAGGTTAAGCACTAGTTTGTTATCTCTTGCAGCCTCAAGAAATAGTTTAAATATCTCACGCTGGAGCTCTATGGTTTCAGCCACAAACTTTGTGTCAAGGCCTACCTCGCCTATGCACTTAATATTGTTCTCAAGCGCTAGTTCGATAATCTTCTTGGCGGTGTTCAGACCTTCCTCCCGGCTCTTTACATGCCACGGGTGAAGACCAACACACGGTAGTATATTACTCTTAGTCTTTGCTATCTCTATGACCCTATTGCTTGTCTCAAGGTCGTCTCCAACTGCCACAATAACTATATTATTGCTTAATGTTAGCGCGTTTATTTCTTCAATACTATACTCGTGAAGATGACAATGAGCGTCTACTAAATAGACGTTACCCGGCATACTATCCCCCGCTCACTAGCTGTTATCCTTAGGTTTAAATGCAAGAACCCAGACTCGTGCACTTGTACTCCATACCAGGACTAATATAGGAGCTGTATTAGTACACTGCTGTTGGGGGCCATGACGATCATCCCGAACCCAGAGGCTCTGCCGATGACCATGTGGCGGCTGGCTGAGCCCCTCAGCCCGTAAAAGACTCATCACGCGACGGCTGTCAGCTTAGGCGGCCTAAAGCATCACCGGGCTAGCTAAAGCTCTATGACCACTATGTCTCTACGAGCCGGGAACGCGACGTTGACTATACGCGTTCCATTAATTGATGCCTCCAGCCGTTTTGACCTATGCGCATGACCATGAACAGCTATGTCTGGCTTAGTGCCTAAGAGGATCTTCTCCATGGTTTTGCTTCCAAGCTCTGGCCATATCTTTGGATCCTCGCCCTCAAGCGTAAGGTATGACGGGGCGTAATGTGTTACAAGAACTACTACGTCGGCTTTTTCGCGTAGTTGCTTAAGCATAGCTGCAGTCTTTTCTGCCCTACGCTTGTATACAGCATCTATCCCTGGTATGTTCCTACGCTGCCATCTTGTAGGTCTATCAAGCACACCCCTACTTCCATATATTGCTATTGATTTGTCTTTCCCATCTACCACTATATAGCTATCATTCAGCCAGACTACGTAGGGGTAGCGTTTAATGAAATATGCTTCACGATCTATATACTCCTCGTTACCGAATACCGATACTATACGTGCCGAGGAACACTTTTTGCGTGTAGCCTCTACCACGGGGAGTAGAGCCTCAACTCGCCCACGCTCAACCATATCCCCTGCCCACAGAACCACGCCAGCCTCACGACACGGCTCCGAATGCTTGCTAAGCGCTACAACATACTGGAGTAAGTAGCGTGGACTATGCACATCACTTGTAGCCACTACAATCAATTTGTGCAGCCCTCCAAGCAGCTACCCAGGAAGCAACAATTGCTGGTTTCGGCGTAAGTAAGAGGGGAGACGCGGTGAATACGTCCCGGCCCTGTTCATCCTAGTAGCCCCACACGGAGCTGTCACAGGGCCGTGTTAATCAATGAACAAGGACAGACTTTATAAAAGCATTAAGCAAGGCACGCCAGTGGAGGGTCAGTAGCGTTCCGGCACTCATCACCTTAGGGTTCTGCTATCAGCGACCCTCTTACACATCATACCCACTATACCTCTGACTATCTGTGCAAGCTGTTAAGCCTGGCCCAGAGCCAGGCCTAGGCTGGCTTAGACTCATAAAGGAGTGTCCCGGTACTCTTTCCCAAAATAGCTGGAGGATGAGGAGCTGAGGTCTGAGCCTCCACATAAAGGGCTATGAGGAAGCTGAGCTACGCTGAACTCAAACTCTAGCAGTCTCGGGGTTATCTGTAATGACGTCAAAGATTCTCACCGGGCTGGGACAAAGTCTCCGGGTCTACGTAAAGCCGCCGCTACAGCGCATTTCTATAGGCCTTGGGCTTCTCGCCGCAAAGAATACTGGCAGTACAATATACGCTGCCAGTCCTATTCGACAAATAGTCTCCCTTGCCATAGATTCTCTAGGCCTAGAGATAGACGTTAGGAGCTGCGACAAAGCAGAAACAGAGGGTGTGTTTCTATGGTGTACTCCCAGCAGTAGACCTCTCTTTGTCGCCGGTACGGAGATACGCTATCCCCTCAAGTATGGCTTAGAGCGTATGACTGTCAAGCGTATCCACAACGAAGTCTATATGCTCGTCATTCCGCGGATCGGGCTGCGCGAATACGTTACACTTAACAACTACCTGCCCGTGCCAGCTGAGCCGCCTTGTAGAAAGGACATCATGGAGGCTATCAGTGTTGTTGCAGAAGAGGGCCCGATTAATCTAAGAGATGTAGTTGATGTTGTAGCTTCCACGTTAGGCGTAAAGCGCGGAGAAGCCAGGAGACTTGTGCTTGAGCTTGTAGATAGAGGCTGCCTCGAGGTAAACGCCGACGGCATGGTAAAAATAGCGGAGTATTAGCGGCTGGTCCTGACCTCCTACTCTCCACCTACTGGCCAAGATAGTCAGCAGCCTAAGCGGCCTCTGAAAAGCATGGCATTCGTTAGATTCTACGCTATCAGTATTGCTGGCCTTAGAGGTATGACCTGCTTGAGTTTTTGCTGCGGGATCTTGCCGTCTGCCTCGTCTACGTAGTATACCTCCACCTTCTGTATACCGGTCTTTCTAGATATATAGTCCTTCAGCTTTGTTACTGCTTCTTTCTCGTCAAACTCCTGCACACTCTCCATAAGCGTCAACACTGCCTCATCTACACTGCGTAGAAACTCGTATAGCTTGCGCACAATATGCGCCGCTTCCTTGCCAGGGACACCGGAGCTGATCACAGCTCTTATAGCGTCGCGTAGCTGTCCACCCTTCGACACGTACGATGCAACTATCCTTGCTATCTGCCAGCTATCTGGCTTGGCAACGGCCACTACTAGGCTCTTCGCCTCGCCCTTGTATACGCGTAATATAGATTTCACATCATCAACTAGCCTATCCACATAGCTTATAAGTAGCTCTGCCTGTGCATCCCTCTTCTTGGGGTCCATTGCTGGCCAAGTCTCTACTGAAATGAAGCTATCTTTGCCTAGTATCTCGTGCCATACTTCTTCAGCTATATGTGGCGCTATGGGCGCAAACATCTTAGCCCAGTTTTCTACGTATTTTCTTAACGCTGGACCGGGCTTTCCATTACGAAGCTCTAAGTACTTTGCCACATCACTACTCATCTCATATAGCACAG
>DQVR01000051.1 GCA_015661645.1 Pyrodictium delaneyi | reverse complement strand
GAGGTCTCGGAGAGGCTTGGGATACCAAAGTCTACGGCGTATAAGAAGCTCCAGGAGCTAGTGGCGCGTGGACTCGCGGAGTATGACCAGCGGAGCCGCCGCTACACGGCGACAGAGAAGGCGTATGTGAATGCCTAGACGGTTCTCTAAACGGTCTTCTGGGTCGCGTTGCGCCTCTTTACCGGCCATGCCTTAGCTACTGAGGCTCTAGTGTTGCCGCAACGGGAGACGGGAGTAAGAGCTTCTTAGCCTCTATGATCTCGGTGCTAGAGGATAATGGTAACAAGGTTTCAGATCTTGTTACTACTGTGAACTCGCCGTACTTTGTTACGTATGTGTATACTTCTCTCCGGCTGATCACGCCTACCCGCTGGCGTACCAGGATCACCACAGTCTTCTCTAGGAGTTTTAGGAGCCCGGCTGGCTCCATAATAAGGAAGCCGTATGCGTACGTTCTTGCATGAGTGGCCACTGGAGCCCCATAGTCGTGGATCCAGTGTATGTCAAAGTAGCACCACAATTATCAGAATAAGAAGGCTACCGATTAGCGCCTATATAGTTTCCTAATCCCTAAGGGGCTCTGTGACGTCGCTCGCCCCGTAGGTGCTTATGAGGATGCCTATTGTCCCGCGTCATGACATAGTGTCTGTAGGGGGCTGTTGCGCCCCTTGTCTAGTGGATAAGCTTGCTGGGTGCTAGTCTCGTCACAGCTCCTCCGCTATGGATGTAGTGTAGTTGTGCAGTAACGATTTATTAGGCCTAGTCTACGGTGGTGTGTATATGGGTAGCTGTTTATTGAGCACTGTAATCTCTGTGAGGGTTCCGCGTAGGCTCCGGGAGGAGCTGGAAAGGCTAGGCATAGACTATGCTGAGGAGATTAGGAGGTTCCTTGAGCAGAGGATCCGGGAGGAGAAGACTAGGAGGATACGTGAAAGACTCGCCAGGCTTAGAGATAGGATCGGCAGGGTAGAGGGGAACCTAGCAGCTGAGTTTATCCGCGAGGACCGGGAGCAGCGATGACGAGGCCCGTGGTCGTCGACGCGAATATCATGGTTAAGTGGTTTATCCCGGAGGAGTATAGTAAAGAGGCAGACGCGTTACTCGACGACCACCTCGACGCCAGAGTTAGGGTCGTTGCACCGTCGTATGCGTTGGTCGAGTTTACTAACGCGCTGCGGAAGTATGCAGTGAGACAGATTATGGATCGCGAGACTGTAGAAGAAGCTCTCAACATACTGCTAGAAATGGATATCGAGTTCAGGGATGTAGACCGAGGACTCGTAGAGGATGCACTACGTTACGCTCTAGATAAGGGTATTACAGTATATGACGCCTACTACATTGTCCTCGCTAGGGCGATTGGTGCAGTCTTTTATACTGCTGACGAGAAGCTGCTACGCCGGCTGGCAGGGGCGAGCCCGTAGCCAGGCATATAGCTTGGTATGTATTGCAATAGCTGAGCCCTGGCCCCATGCGGGTCTAATGATGTAGGTGTTTCTCGAGGAGGTAGCGGCTACTGATGAGACGGCTTGCACACGTCCTTCTCTACCCTGATGGGCCAGGGAGTGGGCAAAAAGCCCGGCTTCCTTGGCCCCAGCTGCCTCAGCCAGGGGGTGTGGCGGCCGCATAGCAGCCTACGTGAATGCATTCAATACAAGGGCCTAGAGGAGGTGCCAGCTGCTAACGACTATGGTGGGTTCCTGTC
>DQVR01000039.1 GCA_015661645.1 Pyrodictium delaneyi | reverse complement strand
TGTGCGTTAAACCATGCAGATACTGCTATCATGAAGAGTGTGCTAGCCAGCCACGGCTACGAGATAGTGGATAGTATAGATGATGCTGATATTATTATATTGAATACTTGTACTGTGAGGATGGATACAGAGGAGCGCATGAAAAGAAGAATAGCAGAGTTATATAGGGCATCAAGAGAGCGCTCGGCGGTACTAGTAGTGGCAGGCTGTATGGCCTCCGCGCAACCCTACACCGTGAAGCGTATAGCGCCAGAGGCGATACTAGTCTCAACCCACAATGTTCACCGCGTACACGAGGCTATCGAAACCGGCAGGAACCTTCTCCACGAGCCCTCTAGGCCCAAGACCCTCTACACGCCTGACCCCGGGCTAATGCAGCGGGGGAGGATAGCCGAGATACCCATAGCCGACGGGTGTGTAAATGACTGTAGCTTCTGCATAACCAAGCTGGCCCGGCGCCGGGTGTACAGCCGCCCAATAGAGAATATAGTCAGGCTAGTCGAGGCGCTAGCACGTCGCGGAGTCGTGGAGATAAGGATAACGGGCCAGGATGTTGCCGTCTATGGGATAGACATCTACGGGAAGAGGATGCTGCCCGAGCTGCTGGAACGCTTAGCAGAGATAGAAGGAGGCTTCATGGTGCGCGTGGGGATGATGAGCCCGGAGCAGCTAGAGCCTGTACTAGACGAGTTCATAGAAGCCCTCCGGAAGCCCCGCTTCTTCAAGTTCGTTCACCTGCCCGTACAGAGCGGCGACGACCGCGTACTACGGATTATGAAGCGTCGCTACACTGTAGACCAGTACCGCGAGATAGTCCGGGAGATAAGGAGGAAGATACCGGGAGTTATGGTAGCGACCGACATAATAGTCGGCCACCCCGGCGAGGACGAAGAAGCTTTCATGAACACGGTGAGGCTCGTGGAGGAGCTACGGTTCGAGCGGGTCCACCTAGCCCAGTACACACCGCGTCCACGTACAGTGGCCGCTGGGCTGCCCCAGGTACCGGACCCCATTAAGAAGCAGCGGTCAAAACAGCTCATGAATGTCATAGAGCGGATAGGGCTCGAGGAGCACACGAGGTATGTGGGCACCCGTGCAGAGGCCCTAGTCGTGTCGTGGGGGGAGCGTGGCGGCCTCGACGCTAAGCTCTACAACTACATGCCGGTAGTACTCCCGGAGGGCTCCGCCACACCAGGGGAGTGGAGGTGTGTTGAAGTAACCGGGGCTACCTGGTACGACCTCCGGGGACTCGTTGTTGAGTGCTAATTATGCTAAGCAGGTGGCGGCAGAGAAGGCGCTCAATCTTCTCCGTGACCGGATAGCAGAAGCAGAGAAGATAGGTGTTGGCACGGGCTCCACAGTTGCCAGGATAGTAGAGCTGATAATGGACGACCCGGAACTTGCCCGCGCAATGAAGACGGGTAGAGTCTACGCGTCCAGCTTAGCAACACTCCTTATGCTCAGAAGATACGGCGTCGAAGCGTACAGCTATACGCCGAGAGGCGGGCTAGACGTATACTTTGACGGCGCAGACGAGGTAGCAGCAGAGGACGGCGAGTGTATGCTCGTCAAGGGCCGCGGCGCAGCCATGGTGCGTGAGAAGATACTAGCCTACAATAGCCGCTACACCGTGATAGTCGTGGACGAGAGCAAGGTCTCGAGCAGTCTCGGCGAGAGGGGTAAGCCCGTTCCCGTAGAGGTGCTAGAATACGCGCTCGAGGCCCTCCTGGACGAGCTCAATGTGCTAGGAGTACGGGCAGAGGTTAGGAGTAGCTGTGGCTGCCGTGACGGCCCAGCACTCACCGATAATTTCGGCATCGTTGTAGACACCTGGCCATGGGGTGTTGTTGGGCTGAGGCAGTACGAGGCGCTCCTTGACCGGCTACCAGGCGTAGTGGGCCACGGGCTCTTCATAGGCTACGCCGACACTGTTGTAGTAGGTAGGGGTGATGGAGGCGTAACGGTCTACAGGTGTAGAAGGACTAGGAGGAACCCAGCACTTTGACCATGACGAGCCGTCTCAGCGAGCTTAGACGCCGCATTCGGGAGCGGGGCGAGGAAGGGAAGGGAGCAGAAGCGGCCGCGGCTAGGGAGATGCGCGCTGTACGCGTCTCTGCTAGCCCGGTGGAGCTATGGATAGTCCTAGGACGCGAGTCCGACTACGTGGTTATACCAGGAACGTACTGTAGCTGCCCCCACTTCACTATAAGGGTTGTCGGCCAGGAGATAGAGGAGCCTTGCTACCACCTAGTAGCGGTCGAGATAGCTAGGCGTAGCGGGAGATACCACGACCTCTCCGCAGCCCTCGACAGCGAGAAGCTCGTAGATATACTCCTTGAGACAATCTTTGAGGGCAGGACGCGTACTCTGAGAAGAATTCTCTACCAGTACTGCAGCGTGAGTGAGCCCTAAAAGCAGTAATATAGCTCTGGGTGCACGGTTCACTCTCGGTGTCAACAGCAAGCACTCCTCCGCGAAGGGTTGATGCGCCCTTGCAGCCAGGCATTATTGAGGCATCCGAGAAGGAGATACTTGACAAGATAACAGCCCTGCGCGAGGAGATTAAGCAGCTCAAGGAGAAGCGCTACAGCATGATAGAAGAGGTTCGTGGTCTCCGCCAGGAGAGGCGCCAGCTTATAGAGCGTGCTAAGCAGCTCCGCGAGCAGATAAGACAGCTCCGGGAGAAGCGTCGCCAGCTGGTCGAGGAGGTTCGTAGCCTCCGGCAGAAGCGCCGCGAGGTTCTAGAGAAGCTGCGCGCTGCTGTGAACGAGCTCGAGCAGCAGAAGCGTATAGCAGCAGAGCTTAGGCCCTTGGCGCGTCGCAGTATAAACGCTATCCGCCGGCGCATAGAGGAGCTTGAGTGGCGCCAGCAGACGCAGATCCTCACGCCACAGCAGGAGAAGGAGATAATAGACGAGATAACCAGGCTTGAGGCACTGCTCCAGAAGACCATGGAGGCGAGGCAGCTCCTCCAAGAGCTAGCCGAGAAGCGCGCCGAGCTAATGGGGCTCCGCCTCCAGCTACGCAGCTATGGCGAAGAGATACGCGCCCGTAGCGAGCGCATATCCCGTATAGACGAGCGCATAAACACTCTACGGCAAGAGCTGGAGTCGCTCAGCTCTAAGATAGACGAGCTCACAAAGACCATAGAGGAGAAGAGCCACGAGATAGACGAGCTCCGCGAGAAGATAAACAGCAAGGTGCAAGAGCTTAGACAGCTGAGCCAGCAGCTAAAGAGTATATACACTGGCAGGGAGCGTGAGAAGATACTGCAGATATACTCTGAGAAGAAGCGCCAAGTAGAAGAGAAGCTTAAACGTGGCGAGCCGTTAACACTAGAAGAGCTGAAGCTACTGTACGCGACACAGCTAGACGAGCTAGAGGAAGAGGGTAATGAAGTACCAGAAGAGAGTACTAGTGCTGGCAGTTGACCTGGACAATGACTTAGGCCGTGCAGGCATATCCACCCCTATACTAGGCCGAGAGCGGGTGCTAGATGCGGCCATACAATTCGCTCTCTACGACCCTGAGGACTCGGATGCAAACGTTCTATTTGCGGCGGTCAAGCTAGCAGACGAGCTCCGCCGTAAGGGCTACGAGGCCGAACCAGCAGCTATAGCTGGTAGTGAGCTTGGCGGAGCAGAGGCTGGTATGCATGCACGTCGAGAGCTGGAGAAGCTCATAGAAGAGTATAATCCTGACGGTGTTATAATAGTATCTGATGGGTCTGAAGACGAGCTTCTAGTCCCTATGGTAGCCTCCATTGTCCCCGTTTACGGCGTGCATAGGCTCGTAATAAAACAGCTGAGGGGTGTTGAAGAGACCTACGTCCTGTTTGTCAAGTACCTGCGTAAGGTGATGACTGAGCCTAGGTTCTCGCGGATGTTCCTTGGCGTCCCCGGGATAATACTTGTCATGTTCTCCGTTCTAGCTCTAATGAACATGCTCCGGGAGGCGCTCCTACTGGTATTCATGGTCGCCGGCGCGGCCATGATTATTCGGGGCTTCGACCTCGAGGACAAGATAGTCAAGACGTTGACGGAGACGCCGGTGACACTAGTCTCCTATGCTACGGCTGGTCTCTCAGTAGCCCTCGCCATAGGCCTCGCGGCTACACAGCTCATGAACACTCGTAGTATAACCCCCAGCGACCTTGCTGAGACCTTGCGTGGCGTCACCGGGCTTCTGGGGTTCGCGGCCAGTATCGCGATACTAGGCCATGCGGCGTCTAAGTTCGTATCGGGCAGCCTAAAGCTTACAAGGGAGCTAGTATCAATAGCCACGGTAATAGTGGCTGTCGTGCTACTCGACACTATAGCCTCGGCACTAGACATGATGACTAGCCTCAGCCTGGGTGAGTTCATACAAGCGCTCATAGCGAGCAACTTCGCGCTCTATGCCGTGGCGTCGGTAATGCTCGTGGCTGTAGTCTGGCAGCTAGCTAGGATGCTCGAACGCTCTATCTTCCGAACCTCCGCTCCCTCCTCTGAAAGGAGAGAAGAGCACGATAAAGCTCAGCCTCGTCAAACTCAGGCCACAAGCGGCGGGTAAAGTACAGCTCCGTGTAAGCTATATGGTATAGAAGGAAACCGCTAAGCCGCATCTCCCCGCCAGTCCTTATCAGTAGGTCTGGCTCTGGGAGCCAGCCAAAGACCATGCTCCCCCGGATATTTCCTATCTCGCCGTCTCTACAGCTACGCCGTATAGCATCCTCTATTTCCCAGTGCCCACTGTAGCACACAGCTATAGTGAGAGTGTAGGGCCCGTTACCTGCTGTAGCCCTGTTTATCTCTTCTACCCGCTCTACGAGCCATGCAGGCAGCAGGGACATGTCGCCGCCGAAGAATACACGTGTCTGCCCGTTCTCGACACGTCTATCGTGTAGCAGCTCTTCTACAGCGCGGCCAAGTAGCCGATGTATGTTCTCCAGCTCTTCGCGGGAGCGGTAGAGACAATTCTCCCTGGATAGTGCGTAAAAGGTAACGTTCTTGACGCCTAGGCTCCATAATAGGTCGAGTGTCTTCTTTGCAACTTGGTACCCGCGTGCATGCCCGACTGCTGGCGGAAGCCCTCTCCTACGGGCCCAGCGCCGATTACCGTCAGGGATTATAGCTACGTGCTCCGGCATCCTACCGGGTGCTAGTCGAGTCCTCAGTAGCCTAGCGAGTAGCGCCCTGTACACAGCGTCTGCCACCCAGCCCTTAACCCTGTTCTTCGATGTACAGTCTGTGAGTACGAAGGCTCCTAGCATTGACGAGTGTAGTAGCAGCATGTATACACGGCATAGCCTAGCAGTGTAGGTAAGCCTCTAGGGATCTCTCCAGGCCCCGAAGAAAAGGCTCGGAGCCTAGAAGACTACTCTGGCGACATATAGGCGTGAGCGCGCATAGTCGTAGAATAGCTCAGTGCCTACTAGCTTCGGCATTTTTATCACTATGTCCCGCTCGGTTACTATGCCTTCGAGCTGTCCGTCCCGGTTGACTACGGGTAGGCCGCTGATGCCCCTCTTACGCATTAGCCGGAGTGCCTTACTGACATCTGCTTCGGGCTCTACTGTTGCAGGAGCACCGGTGGCTACATGCGCCACGGGGGTGTTGAATACTTCTTCGTCTCGCCCCTCTGCTAGCTTGTCTAAAGTAGTCTCTAGGGCTATATAGTCTAGCACGTCTCGGGCTGTGAGCATAGCCGTTATGCGGCCACTGTCACCCACTATAGGTATGTGACGGCATCTGTGGACCGCCATAACCTCGATGGCCTCACGAAGCCTCGAACCAGTACTGAGGCTCCTAGCAGGCCTTGTCATAACTTCGTGTACGGCTACATGTATCTCGGCTAGCGCCATTATCCCCGTTATGTGTTTCTCGGAGATTATCCCGAGGACTCTCTCGTCCTTGTCCACCACCGTTATTGCGCCGACGTTCAGCCTAGACAGTATGTATATGACATCCTCGATGCCGAATTCCCCTAGGACTACACGCGGCGGATTATGCCACATAGCGTCTGCTACTTTTGTCTGCTTCAGCTCTTCGTATACGCTGCCGGAGGCCAGACGCCTCTCTATAAACGAGAGTATACGGCGTATAGATAGTATCCCCTGAAGCCTGCCATCACTGTCCACAACAACAGCGTGGCGTACACCCCTCTGGTCAAGGGCCAGGAGGGCTTCAAGAAGATTCTGGTCAGGCTCAAGGACTACCGTAGGAGGATACTGGCCGAGTAGTATCAGCTTTCCCGGCAAAGAGCATCCTACCCAATACTCTACTACACAGCTACGGGAGGGAGTTAAATCACGTACCAGAGTAGAGGAGAGGAGGCTTTGGCTCTCTTTAGAGCACTATAGCGGCGGTACTGGCTGCTCAGCGCCGCACGCGTCGCATGCGAGTATCCACGCCTTCCCTCTGCGCTCTAGCCTTGTATCTGGAGCGCCACAGGTCGGGCATATCACGTAAGTCTTGACGAACCTCTGTACGAGGTTATTCAGCGTAGCACTAGATACTTTGGCGTTTATGAGTAGCATACCGTTCTCCTCGTCGTAGTTACCGCTTGTACCCAGCTCCTTCAATAGATACCTCATAACTAGTCGTGGCTCTCTCCGCATAACGTTGGCAAGCTGCTTAAAGTTCCTTATAACAGTCTTAGTGCCTACCCTCTCTACCATAAGTTTTGGTAGCTCGAATCGCGAGGCCTTAGCAGTCCTAGCTGGTAGTCTAGAGTAGAGCCTCTGCAATAGGTAATCGTAATCATATATCAGCTTTAACGCTTCACTGTTTGCAGGTCGGCTCAATGTCAAACCCCCGTCACAGCGTCTCCAGCTAGAGACTAATTAATCTCCTCGGGCCGGGAGCACTCTACGCCAGGGTGGAGGACACCAGTATGTTGCAGGACACTGAGCCGCTAGTCTACATAAACATAATCGAGGCGCGTGGCGAAAAGATTGTAGCCATGTGCGATCAGGACCTGCTAGGGGTAAAGCTAGTGGATGGTAAGCTGGTGCTGCACGTCAACGAAAGGTTTTACGGAGGACAACTAGTACCGCTAAGCTACGCTATGAGCAAGGCGCGTGAAGCCACGGTACTTAACCTCGTAGGGGAGAACGTCGTGAACGCTGCTATAAAGGAAGGGCTGGTACACCCGGAGGCAGTTATACGTGTGGCTGGAGTACCCCACGCTCAGGCTGTAAAGATGCTCTACTAGCCTGCATGTTGCTAGGACTGCTGTAGAGTAGCTGTGTAGGGTTTACTCCGTACCATTCTCTATAGAGGTTGTCTCGGAGAACATTTTCGACAAAGACGGCGCTCTCGTGGCCAAGTCCTAGAACGTGCTCTATATACTCGTGGATAAAGCTCTCGTCGATAAACCATTCTGCTTCCTCTTCCAGCTGAAGCCACCTAACATTTATGTATATAACACCGTCGTTATACCAGGCTGCGCCATCGTCGTCACGCGAAGTTATAAACACCTCGACCATGGCTCTGCCCGGCCTCTCGGCGGGAGCCCAGGGCAGAGCGGCCCCTAAAACGTGTTTGAGAAGCATTACACGTCTTTGATAGTCACGTAGCTCATTATTATTACAGTGAACTGTGTGTCCTGGACACGGGTTTATAGCTGCTCACAGTTGCAAGCCTCTAGCCGGCAGTCCTGGTAACACTCTAGTAGTATCGGCCCATGCCTGCTTTACGCTGTAACACAGCTAAATAACGTAATATAATGGGGTGGGAACATGGACAGGAATGCCAAGACAGCAGCTAGGGTTGCTGTCGAGCTAGCAGAGTCTCATCGCGAACTGGCAAACGGCGTTAGAGAAGCGGCCAAGGGTATGGAGATAGTGAGAGAATCCATAGAGGGCGTGTACTTGAGCAAAGGCGAAAGGCTTAGGCTAGCAGCAGCTATTGCGGGAATACCGTCGGCTGCAGCTACCCTCGCTGCCGGAGCACCATTATACGTTGTTACACCACGCATCGCCGGGTCGCTACTAACACTAATGCGTGCTGGTGCAAGAATTAGAGCTACACGCGAGACGTACATGTCTCTACGCGAAGTACTCGATGAGATTAACAGCATCGCGTACTAACTGCCTGCCAGGCCCGGGGAGGGACAGTTCTGCGCGATGTCGGCTCCCAATGGCACCCTGGCAGGTAACCGTGCTAAGGAACGCAGCCTTTAGCTATAGTTGCAGAGGAAGAACCTTTAGCACAAGCCCTCGCTTACTATCTATTCGGGATACTCTACGGCGGTTAACCTAACACATGTCTCCAGAATAATCTAGAATAATCGTCCTCTGGTGGTACACCCGTACACATCCCGTGTTTAGAGTGACCTAGCTCAATCTGGGAAGAGGAGTGGAAAAGGCCTTGACGCGCCCCATATACGAGGAGGAGATGGATGGTCTACTCCTAATGGAGTATGAGGAGTTCGAGCTAAAGAAGCCTAGCTTCATGGTGCTTGGGCTTCCCGACACTGGACTGGTGGGGGTAATCTCATCTAATCACCTAGTGGAGTCTCTCAATATGAGAGAGGTAGCAGGCATAGACATACTCTCAATGATGCCACCAGTAGCGGTCATATCTAAGGGCTATGTGAGGCCCCCCATAAGGATATACGTGAGCGATAATATAATGGCCGTCTCGGCCGAGACACCAGTGCCGCCACAGGCCGTATACCCGCTGGCTAAGCTGCTGGTAGACTATGCTATGAAGAAGAGTATAGACT
>DQVR01000070.1 GCA_015661645.1 Pyrodictium delaneyi | reverse complement strand
CTATTGTACGCCGTAGCTAGACTGATAGAATATAATTGTTTGTGTTGAATGTATCGATATTTTTGAGATAAAGGCTAAAAGTATTGTCATGTTTTTACTTACAAAACTGGTGGAGGGTGAGGCCGCCGTGGATGCCAAGCGTGCTGCTAGAACAGTCATAATAGTAGCTGTATTCCTAGTAGCGTTGCTAGGCTACTGGCGGCTGACGCTACCAGGCTACTTTGAAGGCGTAAGCCTCTGCGGCAAGGGATGCCATGTAACTAACACCCTCGATTACAACAAGATTACATACCCATTCTGGTGTATCGGTTGCCATGGATTTGGTGTCGAGAGCGAGATCCTGCCGGGAATACCGCTACAACGGGACCATGAAATGGAAATGCTCCTTGAGAAGCACGGCGAATGCATAATGTGCCACCGTGTGCCCGGGGAATTCCACTGGAAACATCTTAACGCTACTGAGGAAGAACTAGCCAAGCTAAGGCTAGAGCGCCCGGTACAGTGTATAGATTGCCACACAACAGCCTACCATGGCGGCCACAAGGATATCCCTAAAGACGAGGTATGCATTAAGTGCCACGACGCTGAAAAGCTCCATCCAGACATGAATAAGAAGCTTGTCTCAGCGTGTACCAAGTGCCACTCCGAAGAGCCCGCTGTAGACTGGACTGTATTCAAGAAGGGTCAGCTAGGCTACGGCTTCGTTGCAGATGCGGGCCTTGCCCTAGCCTCCGACATAGGTGTCATAAAATCTGTGGCTCCTGGCTGCCTCTTATGCCACAATATGCCGGAGACACAGGGGCACATAAAACATGTAGGCAAGAAGTACGAGGGTAGAGAAGTAGACTGTCTCGATTGTCATAAGGATAACATACCGCACGGCGATAAAGTGAGAGCCAACATATGTGTCGACTGCCATAAGCCCAGAGAAACAAAGTACCACGAAGTCGGCTTTGAGGAGTATCTTATTAACTGCTACAAGTGCCACCGGGGCTTCAAGCTCGCTAACGAGACGTTATACCTAACCGGAGTCGGGTGTAAGGGCTGCCACGCTGACACATACAGGAAGATAGCAAGCCTAGGACTACACCTCGGGCACATAAGGTACTTCGGCTGTGATAAGTGCCACGACCTGGAATCTGGAAGCCATAAAGTATTCATAGAGTCTGCCGGCGATGTGGAGAAGTGTCTAGAATGCCATACAGAGGCAGGAGGCGTAAAGCCAGAAGCACTCAAGGACGTTAAGCCCACGGTTATGCTAGTCTTTGCCGAGGACGTAAAGCACGTAGACCTCGTGAAGAGGGCCGATGGTAACTGCTTCAAGTGCCACGATGAATGGTATGTCAGCGGCAAGCCCGAGATATTCTACTACAAGAATAGCGGTGAGAGCTAGCTTTTGCGATTCTTGTCCCGCCTTATGGTTGGGTAAGGGTGTGCCCCGGGGGTGCCGTGTGGGCCTTGAGTACTGTTAGGACCGAGGCCGCGGGTGGCCAGGCCCCTAGCTGGCTCCAGGAGCATCTATGGCGCCGTCTGCGCGCCTTATTCGACCTAGTGCTGCAGCTTAGCGTGCTTCGGCGCCGCCGTGATATAGGCGAGTGGCTGGTTGTATGGCTTACATACCTAGGCATAGTCGGCGCCATACTAACGGCAATAATAACGGCTGCGACGAGAGGCGTAATTCTAGCCGCAAACACGGTTCTAAGGCCGCATGCTCTGCCGATAATCAGCCCAGAGCTCGAAAAAGTCTTCATAAGCTGGCCTCAGCTAGCCATAGGTATAGGGTACCATGCGCACATAATTACAGCGCTATACTTCGCAGCCCCAGCGTATACAGCCGCTTTTATCGCAGCCTTTCTGTTGAAGGATGATTGGCTGCGCAAATTCCTATTCCCAAGGGGGATAAACATCAGAGATCTGTCTGACCATCTACTGCTAGTGTTGAGCTTTGCCACGGCTGTCATGGTGGCGGTGATAGCGCCTAAGATGGCTGCTAGTGGTGCGCTAGTGCCGGGGCTCCAGGCGCTAGCCCCGCATATAGCAGTAGGGACCTTCTGGATAATCTATTCCCTAGCGATACGTGGGCTTGCATACCGTATCGTCGGCGCGGCACTAGGACTGCTATACGTGGTTATCTTCAATCACTTCCCGAAAGAGGCCTTCCGGGACCTGTTCGAGGAGGACCCTTGGGTGAGCCTACTACGCTAACATGGCGGCGCTGAACCCAATAGGCTGAGTAGTTTTTGCGCCCCACGTAACCCGTTTAAGCTAGGCATGGGCCCCTACCTGCTCCCTAGGTGCAGGCCCTCGTATGACTCTAGGGCCCTTGTCTACGCGGTAAGGGCTCATGATATGTCCCTGGTTGTGCAGCCGAGAGCCTCTTAGCTGGTAGGGGCTCCCGCGCTATATCCGACCCAACTCCTCCCGCCGGGGCAGCCAGCTGCCTAGACAAGGGCTGTAGGGCTATGCTGTGGTTTGTGCTCACAACTGGCGCCTGTAACCTGCGCTGCAGGTACTGCGGCGGTGGGTTCCCGGCCGAGTACTCTCCTCCGCACCCCGTGTACCGGGCCGAGGAGCTCGTGGAGACTATTACGCGGCTTGACCCGGACCCGGCGGTCTTCTTCTACGGGGGCAAGCCCCTGCTGAACCCGAGGCTGATAATGGAGGTAATGGACCCCCTGCCCAGCGCCAGGTACGGGATACAAACGAATGGGCTCCTCTACCACCGGCTCCCCGAGGAGTACTGGGCGAGATTCAGCCGCGTCCTCCTCAGCATAGACGGCGTCGAGGAGACCACAGACAAGTGGAGAGGCCGGGGCGTCTACCGCCGCGTGCTGGAGGCCCTGGGTTTCCTCCAGGGGCTGCGTCAGCGCCGCGGCGGCCCAGAGGCGGTGGTTGCAAGGATGACGGCGACCCGTGACACCGTGATAGACCGTGACGTGCTCCACCTCCTCGGCCTCGGGTTCGACAAGGCCCACTGGCAGCTCGACGCTGTCTGGGGCGAGCCCTGGCCCCTAGGCGAGTGGGCCCGGGAGACCTACCTTCCGGGGCTCCGGAGGCTCGCCGAGTGGGTTGCTGAGAGGCCCTGGGAGAGGCTTAGCAGGGTGGTCCCATTTCACGGGATAGTTTCGGCGCTCTATAGTAGGGGCTACCGCTGGTATCCCTGCGGTGCTGGCCGCGGCGCAGTGGCGGTGAACACGGATGGGCGAATACTGGCGTGCCCGATAGCTGTCCGCGAGCAGTGGGCGACACTGAGGAGGCTGGGCGAGTGGAACGGAGGGCTCGCGCCCAGCAGCATGCTGCCGGAGAGGTGCCGCCGGTGCAGCTACCTGCCCCTCTGCGGGGG
>DQVR01000019.1 GCA_015661645.1 Pyrodictium delaneyi | reverse complement strand
CTGCCCTCTACTGGCTCGTAGAGGTTTCCGCGGAGTACGGTGACCCGGTCCTCTACCTGGTTGTGCCGGGCGTTGATCTTTGCCAGCTCCACCGCGCGAGGATTAACGTCTACCATTACTACGCGTAGCTTGGGGTACGCCTTGGCTAGGGTTATGCCTATGGCTCCGTAGCCACAGCCGAGGTCGAGGACCGTACCTTGTTCCGGCACCCTCGCGTGCTCTATTAGCAGTCTAGTGCCCGTGTCTACCTCGTTGGGAGAGAAGACGTCGCTGGATACATAGAACTCTACCGTTACTCCGCGTAGGTGGTCGCTTATCAGCCTCCGTGGGCCGCGGCGGCTCCGGGGCCGGTAGTAGTGGCTAGGGGTCAACGCTTCTTCTCCCGCTGCTTCCAGGCCTTGGGGTAGACCCCGGGCCTCATTATCACGCGGCGTACCTTCACCGCTATGCCGCGCCTAGCTTTGGCCATCTCCTCGCTGCTCATCTGAGCGACGCCTACCGCTACTAGCTCGCCCTTAAGGGTGAATAGCGCCACCAGGTCGCCGCGCTGTATACCCTCGTGTAGCCTCACTATACCCGGTACTGCTAGATTCGCTCCATGGGCTATCGCGTCTACTGCTGTGTCGCGTATCACTATCTTAGGTAGGTGGCTCACTGCGTACTCTATAGGCTTGACGTACTTTCTTAGCAAGTCGTCTTTGCCCTCGCTACGCCAGCGGTAGAGCGCCTCACTTAGGTCTTGTAGGCGTACGAGCCCATGCTCTTCGCGGAACGGGCCGCTCTTGGTGCGGCGCAGCTCCCTCATGTGGGCACCGGCGCCGAGTATAAGGCCGACGTCATGGCAGAGCTTCCTCATGTAGGTGCCCGCTTCGCAGAAGACACGCATCAAGGCATAGCGACCGTTGTACTCAAGGAGCTCTATCTCGTAGATCTTCTTAGTTCTTAGGCTCCTCTTGACGCTACTGCGGAGTGGCGGTCTCTGGTAGATCTCCCCTACAAACATCTCTAGCGCCCGGCGTAAGTCGTGCTCAGGTACGGGATGGTGGAGCTGCATTACACACATGTACTCCTTACCAGTGTGGACTACTAGACCTATGACCTTTGTCGCCTCCTCGAGGGCTACCGGAAGTACGCCGGTCACCTTCGGGTCTAGCGTACCACCGTGACCTGCCTTGGAGAGACCGAACATCCGCTTAACCCAGGCTACTACCTCGTGACTCGTGGGTCCCGGCGGCTTGTCGAGCGCCACAACACCGAGCTTTATGTGCTGCTCTATAGGCCTCTCCCAGGGCGGCGTACCGTAGTCGGGGCTCGTCTCCTCCTCTAGCCGTACTATCCACTTTCTCTCCACACCAGCGAACCTGTCAAGACTCTCTATAAACTCTAGTCCCTGCCGGGTTAGGGTGCTCGACATAGCTTGTGTGCCCTCCCTCTGCCGCTATGGCCTATAGACTGCAAGCCCCCTATAACCCCGCAGCACAAGCCCTATGCTATACCCGCCCCATAGGGGCCACTAGGTCGAGAGAACACGCGAGAGACAAGCTACAATATATGAGCACAGCGTCTAGCAGCGCTCGGCTGGCGATGAGCTAGCCTGGGAGACGGCAACTTCTGGGAGAAGGGAGAGGGGACGTACACGCGCATGGGTGCAAAGAGCGTCGTTACAGTAGGCCCGGTTTTAGTTCCACACGTACACGCTCCTTCATGAAATCCAGTAGGCCGGCCTCCTCTAGTGCTTTCTTTACTTCCTCGTCACTAGCGCCGGGCTCTATGTTTATCTTCTCCGGGAGCACCTCGATATGGTTTATGTTGGCACGCCTCCTCTTGACGCCGGACACGTCCTTGGGACCTGTTATCACGACGAAGTTATCGTCTATTATCTCTACTATGACACACTTTCTGCCCGCCTCGCGGCCACGGAGCTTTACGCAGAGACGGCCTACTTCTATCGCGGGCATCGCTTCCCTACCCCCAGCTCTAGGGGCCACCAGTGACTGAGCTTCATTTAAGCCTTACCGGTTGCATGCTTCGAGCCTAAACCCCTTCTTTGCGAGTAGCCTGCAAGTGTACGTCTTTATCACCGCGTAAGCCTCCTCAACGCTCAGCGGCTCTGTGTCCAGTACCAGATTGAATATCTGTAGATTATTGACGTCTATCCCGTAGTAGTCTAGAAAACGACGCCAGTGCATGTACTCCCTCGCTACTGTCTCGCGGTAGACGTCGGTTAGAGGACGGTTCTCGCGCATCGCTATCCGCTTTATCCGCACCTCGAGAGGCGCCGTCACATATATCCTCACGTCGGCTATCCCGCCGAGCACCCACGCTACGAGATGACCTTCTAGCACTACCCCGCCCCGGCACCCTATCTCTAGCGTCCTAGAGTCTATTTCGAGGTCTATGCTCGGGTCCTCCGCCGCTATCCGGTTGAGCTCCTCTACGCTTACTCCTCGTTCACGCGCAACCTCGCGGAATATCATGCCCGCAGAGTAGTACTGGAGCCCCAAGTCCCCAGCTAGCCGGCGAGCGTACGTCGTCTTACCGCTACCCGGAGGCCCACTGACAGCTATTGTAGGGCCCTTCTTACCGCTACTGCATCTCCTTGCGATCAATTATCCGCCGCCTCCATGCCGCTAGACCGGGCTCTGCGAGTAATAATAGGTTGTAATTGGAAGTCAGCCTACAAGAAACATGGGCCCGGATAGGCTAGGGATAGTCCGGGCCACGCTGAAGGAATGTCAGCGAAAGCTGCACGGTATACGAGGTCACATAGCAGCTGGAGAAGGCCTCTTAGCTAAGGCTTTGTGAAGAAGGAGTCTACGCGGCGCGGGCTGCCTGGAAGAAGGAGACAATCGGCGTGAAGGTCTCTCTGGGTTTGCTTCTGCTACTGTCTAGCCTGTAGCTGCTGGAGTACCTGGCTCCTTATAGTCTTCTTGAGCAGCTTAGTGAGGCAGCTCGGGCACAGTACGCCGCCGTACATGCGCTCTGGACGCTTAGCAGTCTTAGGTAGCTTGCGTAGCTCTACCGGGCGTAGCCTAGGTACACCGTTGAGCGGCTGACCGCACACGGCGCACATGGCTGGGCCTGGCCTCCGCTTCTTATAGTGTATCCGTGTCTCCCCGCCAGGTGTACGGATGTAGACCCTTCTTAGGGAACGGCTCCTATACCTGGGCCTGGGCACGCGTCTACACCCCGCGCTATAATTCCCCGGGGCCAGCCGTTCTACTGCCGGGCTTTCTTAAGCATTAGTATCCCTATGAGGTCGTACTGTATCATGGGTAGAGACACGAGGAAAGCCAGCGCCGCTACAAGGCTCGACACAGTCACACACGAACCCTCGCTTGGCGACAGAGTGAGCGCCGGGATACAGCAAAGGGATGGAAATACCACGGGACGCAGAGTAAAGACCACCACCGCACCTAGGTAGACGGGGGTTAGCAAACCGAGACGGAGCATCGCATGCCTACGCACTCTTCTCTGCAACAACACTATACGAGAATGGAGCTTGCCTGCGCGCCGCCTTACACGCTTATCGCTAGCGTTCCTTACCCGACTGTACTCGCGTACAAGCTGTTCCAGCTCAGCCCGAGCCTCTAGGTACGATGTGCCTACCACCCGGTGGAAGAGGTACTCAGCTACAGCAACACCTGTCAAAGCCAGCACGATTACGTAGACCTCGTAGACAAACATAATCGCAGCCATAGTGCCTACACCACGCCAGCCTAGGAGAGGGGTCTAGGCCACAGAACACTTTTACGCACGACGAGGAGCCGAACCGGCACAGATACACCGGGCTACAGCACTGTAAGACTCTGCCAGGGCGTGTACACTGAGGAAAACGACAGGGCTCTGGCCTAGCGTAGCTTTGCAGCGAGTTCTGCTATCTTCTGAGCAGCTATACTGGGGTCACCCTCGACGTTCTCAACAATATAGACGCTAGCCGCTACGCGCACAGCACTAGCCATGGCAGCTATACGGGCTATTTCTATTAGAAGCTTTATCGCCTCCACGTTACCTATGTCGCTTCTCACCCGGCCCTTGTCACGCTGCTGCCTCGCGAGGATGACCTCGGGTGCAGCCTCAACTAGCACGATAGAGTCCGGGCGGAGCTCCTTTACAACGTTCTCGGGTAAGCCGGGCCAGTAGCCGGTAGAGGTCTTAATAACGGCATGCGTGTCTATGAATAGGAAGCACCGATCAGACAACTTCTGCTCGGCATCACGGCGTATACTCTCGGCCGCCATCTCCTGGAGCTCGAGCTGCTTACGGAGCGGGAGATGCCTCATCTCGTCACGATGCTTGACAAGCCCCTGCTCCGATGCCACACGGAACATGTAGTCGCCAAAGTTTACTACTAGCACTTCCTCGCCTTTCTTCTTCATTATCTCGACTACCTTGCCGAGTACTGTTGTCTTTCCTACGCCTGGCACACCCGTTACTATTACTGTTACGAAGGGGTTACGCAGCACCATACCCATCTACCCCGCCATACAGACCGCGGGTTCACCCTTCCGGGAAAGCCTAGGCGGCCACAGCCGAGAGACTTGTATTCCACGTGCAAAATTGTACAGGAAAATGGACCACCCTAGGCCCGCTCGGGGCCTAAAGCTGCAGGTGTTTAAAAAGTTAGACTGCTCAGCTGCCTATTAGCCTCTGCAGCATCGGATACATTTCTAGAGTCCTCTCGTACGCTAGCGTCTG
>DQVR01000055.1 GCA_015661645.1 Pyrodictium delaneyi | reverse complement strand
GCCTTAGCGAGAGTAAGCAGCACACATCAAAGCCGTGTAGGGCAGCCCAGTGTAGAGCATAGGTACTGTCCTTACCGCCGCTAAACATGCTGCATGCGCGCACGGCCTGGCCACCGGTTCAGCCGGCTCCCGGGTTTACGCGGACTGCTTAACGGCTGATAGGGTTGTACATGGAGGCTCTAGTGCAACGCCCCAGCCCCGGGCTGGGGCGTTCACCGTGGCGGCTTTGGAGGGCTGTACACCTATCCGTGGCTTTAATGGGGGTCTTTGCCCCTAGGGGCTTCTGTGGAAGGAGGAGTAGGCGGTAGGAAATGAGCGGGTCTAGTAGGGTAGCGGTGTCGCTAAGGAGTCTGGGCTACGAGGTCCTCCTCTGGGAGGAGCCCGGAGAAGAGCCCGAGCAGGCAGAGAAACGCTTCATGGACGTCGTGCCGGCGCTCGCACGCCACGAAAAGGGGAGGATGCGGCTCTACCGCCATCAGCTAGACTCGGTAAAAGCGCTAGTAGCTGGGATGAACGTCATACTCACAGCCCGCACAGGCTCCGGCAAGACCGAGGCTTGGGCGCTAGCGGCTCTTCGCGAGGGCTGGCGCGTCCTAGCAGTCTACCCTACCCTAGCGCTCGCAGCTGACCAGATAAGGAGGCTCGAGGAGTACTATGGTGCAGCCGGCTACCCCGGAACGGTTGTGCGCATAGACAGACCTAGTATAGAGAAGAAGGGCCGTCGTGGCGAAGAAATACTTAAACTAGTCTCCTCGGCACGCGTGGTAGTCACTAACCCGGCTTTCCTCCTCGCAGAGATGAAGAGGCTAGCCCTCTACCCCCACCGCGCGATCCTTGAGGACTTCATATCGTCGCTGGACATGATAGTGTTTGACGAGCTAGACTTCTACGGGCCGAGAGGTGCACACCTCCTGCTAGCAGTTGTCGAGCTAATATCCAAGCACTTGGCCTCCAAGCCGCCGCGCGTTGTAGTACTCTCCGCGACGCTCGGTAACCCCGAGGAGCTTGCATCACTCCTCACACGGCTCACAGGGCGCGAGACAAGGATAATCGAGGGACGGCCATTCAAGACTCCAAATAGGACAATAATAGTAATTGGTAAAGGTGTGGAAGCGCTACGCGACTATATACGCGCATACGCCAGCGTCATAGCCTCCCGCGCGCCGTGGATAATGGACATGGTGTATAACGAGGATGAGTTCCGTGAACACCTCTATGAGATCTACGAGGCTCTCGAGGCAATCGGGCTTAGGCCACCACGGCCAGGTCTAGACCCCGTAGAGATACTCCAGGCTATACTCGAGGCCTCAGAGCCTGGGAGTGTAACCCTGGTTTTCACACGCAGTATCCGCATGGCTGAGAGGCTGTACCGTAGCCTCCTCGAGAAGCTTCCAGCCGATAAGCGGAAGCTAGTCGGGGTACACCACCACCTCGTCTCAAAAAGTAAGCGTGAGATTATAGAGGAGGCAGCGCGTAGAGGCCAGATATCGATGATAATAACAGTTCGAACACTAGCCCAGGGCATTGACATAGGGAGTGTAAACCGTGTCGTCCATATAGGGCTCCCGGTGGATCTACGCGAGTTTATGCAGAGGGAGGGTAGAAAGGGGCGGCGTCGTGAGCTAGGGGTAACCGAGACGATAGTTGTGCCCTCAGGGCTATGGGACCGTAAGCTGTTGGAGGCCGGTAGCTCGGCTCTAAGGCAGTGGCTAAGCCTACCTCTAGAGAAGCTCTACATAAACCCGTCTAACGCCTATGCTGTGGTATTTAAGGCTATGTGGAAGCTTCTACGTGGCGTGGGTATCGAGCCAGAGGAGGAGAAGCTCCTTAGACAGCTAGGCCTCGTGGAAGAGTATACATCACTCAGTGGTGGCGGGCTAGCGCTCAGTAGGCGTGGCAAAGCATTCTGGAACGATATAGGCTTCTACGAGCATGGCCCGCCCTACGGCTACCGTAAGGTGGTCATACGCGGTGGCAGGGAAGTGCTGATACGCAGTGAGGAGGTCTCGCATAGGGACGCGGTAGAGAAGTACCAGCCCGGGACCTACGACCCCATGAACGAGTCCCTAGTGGTGCGCATCGACCCTAAGGAGCTACGGGTCTACGAGCAGCCGCCCGAGGAGGCGGTAGCCCACCACGACTGGATAGCGCGCGCTGTAGCCAGGTACGAGGACATCAAGCGTGCATGGGGCGAGAAGCCGAGCTTTGAGAGCGACCTACGCTACGGTAGAATATCCACCGCG
>DQVR01000052.1 GCA_015661645.1 Pyrodictium delaneyi | reverse complement strand
CCCGTACCTTCTCCGCGGCGTCAACGTCAAGGCCACTGGTAGGGTTCATAGCGAGGACCAGTGAGGGCTTCTTAGAGAGCTCCCTTCCCACTATGAACCGCTGCATGTTGCCGCCGCTCATGCTCTCCACTGGCGCATCGACATCGGAAACCCTAACCTTCATGTGCTCCACAATCTCCTTGCTAATTGCTCTAGCGCGGCCCCAGTCCACGACAAAGCCACGAAACGGGCCGCCGGGAACGCTATAGAGTCCAAGAGCAGTGTTAAAGACGAGGCTTTTACCGGGGACAAGCGCCCATCCAAGCCTCTCCTCAGGGATTATAGCTACTCCTAGCCTTCCTCTCACAGAAGGCCTTGCGTTGGTGACGTCGACGCCGGCAACGAGTACTCTGCCCCGGTAGGGCCTCCGGAGCCCAACAAGCGCCTCGAAGAGTTCACGCTGTCCGTTACCAGCTACTCCCGCTACACCGACTATCTCGCCGCGCCTAACGTTCAGACTCACGCCTCTTACTGCTATCTCGCCGTGCTCGCCCCGGATCCAGAGGTCCTCGACAACGAGAACAGTTTCGTCGCCTGGGCCACGTCTCCTTGAGACAAGGCCTAGAGGCATACGCTCGCCGAACATGAGATGGAGCAGCTTCTCCTGGGTGGCCTCCTCGCGGCGAAGGACACCGACTAGCCTACCCTTACGCATTACAGCTATGCGGTCAGCCGAGCGCAGAACCTCGCGAAGCCTATGAGTAATCAGTACTATGGAGCGCCCCTCGGTAGCGAGCCGCCTAACCAGGTCAAGAAGCTTGTTCGCCTCCATAGGGGATAGGTGTGTAGTGGGCTCGTCCAGCAGCATAAGTCGCGCGTTGAGTATCAGCGCCTTCAGTATCTCGACCCGCTGCTTCTCGCCCATGGAAAGTCTCCATACCCTCGCATCCGGGTCTACCTCGATACCATAGTCTTCTCCAAGCTTCTTGACCCTGGAGCGTACCTCACTGAGCCCAAGCTTCCTGCCCGCAAGGCGAGCAGCTAGGGCGATATTCTCAGCCACTGTGAAGGCGTCAACGAGCCTAGGGTTTTGCGGAGCAAGCGCGATACCAGCCCTAGCTGCGTCACGAGGACTCTTAAAGCGCACGCGCTGCCCCTGGTAGATTATCTCGCCGCGTGTCGGCTGCTGTACACCAGCTATTATGCTGACAAGAGTAGTCTTCCCTGCCCCGTTCTCGCCTAGAAGGGCTAGCACCTCCCCCGGGTATATATCGAGGAACACGTTGTCGTTGGCTACGACGCCGCCAGGATAGACCTTGGTTATACCCCGCAACGATAGGAGGGGGGAATGCTGTCCAGTCACTATAGGCGCCCCAGGAGGCCGTGGCGCAGAAAACATGGGCCCTAATGAAGCTAGCTCCATGCCTACTTGCCGCGAAGCTTGTAGCCTATCTCCTCCAGGTAGCGTCTCAGAGCCTCTACGTTCCATTCCCACTTGCTCTTTCTCCGCGGGTCTACGTAGAGGCCCAGCTTCCTAGCTTCCTCGGGAGTCAGCCCGACCTCTGCTAGCTCTGCCACGCTGAATCCACGGCCCTGGCGTACGCCGGGGTCAACGCCGCCGTACTTGAGTAGCCTGGGCTTCTTCACTATCGCGCGCGGTGCTTCTACCATGGCTGGCTCCCCGCTGGCCTCCGGGATGCGTGGTAGCCTTTAAAGGGTAGCCTCGCCTGGCTACTGGTTCTCGGCTAGCGGCGAGGCGAAGTCCTCCTTTATGGGGCGGAGTACGAGGCTCGTAACGCTCCGCTTTATATAGGGTAGTCGGTTGATCTTCTTGAGGAACTTGTCTAGCTCGTTGACGTTTCGGAATTTGGCGACTACTGCAAGGTCGTAGTCGCCAGTTATGTCGTAGACGGCCATAACGCCTGGATCCCGTGCAATGTACTCCCCAGCGTCGAGTATCTTTCCACCCTCGACTTGCAGCAGCACTATAGCAGTGACTGTATAGCCCAATGCATCGTAGTCTGGGAGTATAGTAAACCTTCTTATAATGCCGCTCTCTACTAGGCGGCGGAGTCTAGCATGTACAGTCGAGCCGGCTAGGCCGAGCTCCTTGGCTAGGTCCCTTATGCTGCGTCGCGAGTCCTTAGCAAGCAGGCGGACAAGCTTCAAGTCAACATCGTCGATACGCGGGCTCGGCAATATATGGTACACCTCTACTGCACGAGGCCCTCTTCGTAGGCTATAGGCTGCCCGCACACAACTCTATAGGCTGGCTGGCTCCCTTACAAATGTGTGATGCCCTAAACCCGGGCTAGGCGAGAATCTGGCGCCGGGGAAAGCCTCTATAGGCTATGCCATTAGCTGATACTTAGCCAGTGGAGGGGTAAACCAGGAATTGGCAGGACTGCGTCGCCTTGTGCTAGACGTACTGAAACCCTTGAAGGATCCGTCTATAGTAGACGTGGCTCTCGAGCTAAGTAGGATAGACGGTGTAGAAGCTGTTAACATAACAGTTAATGAGGTAGACGTCGAAACACTCAGCCTAACGGTAGTAGTCGAGGGTGACAACATAGACTTCGAGAGAGTTAGAACAATACTAGAGGAGGTTGGCGCAGCGATACATAGCATAGACCAGGTGGTCGCTGGTGAACGGCTCGTAGAAATACCCAGGAGGCTACGTGAGTAGCACCCCGTAGGCAACAACGGTAGACCCAGGGTGAAGCTCCGTGGCCGAGGAAAAGAACTACATAAGCATAGACGAGTTTGCACGGATAGAGCTACGTGTAGGTAAGGTAGTTGAGGCCGAGAAAATACCAGGTACACGGCTGCTCAAGCTAATAGTAGACCTCGGCGGGGAGAAACGCCAGATAATCTCCGGAATAGCAGAGTACTACGCGCCAGAGGAGATAATAGGAAAGAAGGTGATAGTAGTAGCTAACCTTAAGCCGAAGAAGATACGCGGCTACCTAAGTGAAGGCATGATACTAGCTGCAGGCTGCGACAAAGGACAAAGACCAGTGCTAGTCACAGTTGGCGACGAAGCAGAGCCCGGCTGGCGGGTCTGCTAGCCCTAGTCAGCTCACCGCAGTGCATAGGCTCTCGGCCCAGAGCAGTGAGCTACAAGCCCCTTACATCCCATTACACTGTTTATAGCGATCATTGCTACGACTTGTGTTTCAGGAGCATACTTATTCCCTTGTAGACTCTTTTAGCCTACTCGTGGGCCTTGGGGCCTCCTGGCAGGCGGGGATAGGCATTCCTTGAATACTTGTCTTGTAGGCTACGGTCGCGTAGGGAAGGTAACAGCGCTAGCGCTCTCCCGCGATTACAACGTCAACGTAGTAGTGTTTGATGCATCGGGGCAACGGGTTAACGAGGCGAGGCGTAAAGGGCTGGAAGCTTTTCTCACTGACGCCTCAAATCCAGGCATGAGCTCGAGGATAGCAGCGGAGTGCGACGTTGTGGCTGTG
>DQVR01000099.1 GCA_015661645.1 Pyrodictium delaneyi | reverse complement strand
TTCTGAAGACTATCCTCCCCCGGTCCGGCCTATATACGCCGGTGATGCAGTTGAACAGCGTGGTCTTCCCGGCGCCGTTAGGCCCGATGAGGCCTAGGATCTCGCTGTGGCCTACAGTGAAGCTGACGCCTTCCAGCGCTACTAGGCCGCCAAATCTCTTAGACACACCCTCCACGACAAGAAGCCTCTCAGCCACGGCCCACCACCATCCCTGCCGCGCGTCTTTTACTCGAGTATGCGGTGTATCGGCCTACCTGCGACCCTTACACGGAGCATGCGGAGGTACCCGATTATCCCGCGGGGCGCGAAGAGGATAATCACTATGGCTAGGAGGCCTAGGATCATGTCTGCTAGTGCTGTTAGCTGCGGCTGTGTGGTGAAGTAGAGGTATAGCATGTAGTAGACGAAGCCGCCGACTATGGGGCCGAGTAGTGTGCCTAAGCCGCCGACTACGTTTATTACTATCATTTTTATTGAGTACACTAGGCTGAAGGCCTCGCCCGGCGTGACGCTCATAGTACGCCACGCGTAGACAGCGCCCATTGCGCCCGCTAGGGCTGCGCTTACTACGAACGCTATCGTCTTGTACCTGGCTGTCGGCACGCCTAGGCTCTCCGCTGCGTCCTCGTCCTCGCGTATAGCTTCTAGCCCCATGCCTAGGCGGGACTTCCGCACCAGCATGGAGGCTACAAGCGTGGCTGCGAACACCGCCCAGGTGAGGAGGTAGACTGTCTGCAGGTCCGGGATGTGGCTGAAGTATATCTCGCCCCCGCCTTCGGCTGTCTTCAGCCCGTATAGCAGATACATAACGGTGAGATCCAGGCCAATGGTAGCTATGGCGAAAAACGCGCCGCGAAGCCTTAGCACAGCTGCCCCGATACTCCCCGCAATAGCTGCCGAAAGCACCGAGCCAGCTAGTATCCCGAGCACGGCTACTAGCACTGGGTTTCTGTCTGCAAGGCTAGAGAGCCAGTACTCCATCATCAGCGCCATCGTGTAGCCTCCGAGCCCCATGAATACCACATGGCCGAAGCTAACGTAGCCTACGAACCCCATGATTATGTTGAGCGATGCCGCAAGCCCTATCCAGAACATAAGGTCAGCTATCACCGTGGAGACGTAGGGGTCTCTAGAGAGCATAAGTGCCACGAACATACCCACTATCAACGCGAATATCGCTAGAGGAGTAGGGGCTAGCATCTCGCGGGCCCAGTAACCCCGGCGCGCCATGCCCAGAACTCACCTCTTGGCGAAGAGGCCTTCAGGACGTAGCACGAGCACTGCTACGAGGATAGCAAAGGCCGCCGCGAAGCCTAGGGAAAGAGAACCCGTTAGAGCGTAGACAAGGTTGTAGACCTCGCCAATCACTATGCCGGCTATCATTGTGCCCCAGAGGTGGCCTGGCGTACCCAGCACGACTATTACGAAGGATAGGGGCGCGTAGATGTGGACGAGCTCAGGTGATATGCCGGTGCCGTGGTATAATGCTACCAGCCCGCCGCCTAGCAATGTGAGCCCTATCCCTACCACCGTAGCTAGCACCTTCACGCGGACCGGGTCCATGCCCACAAGGGCTACCGCTGTGGCGTCCTGGGCTACCGCACGTATCGCTAGCCCGAGCATCGTTTTGCTTAGGAAGAAGTGCATAGCCACAGCTAGGAGAATCGACACCGCTAGGACGAAGAGCTTAGCTGCCTCGACGCTAACCCCAGCGATGCTCACCGCTGATGCGCCTGCCAGTAGCCCGGTCCGGGGCATGGTCTCGTAGAGGCTGAGGCTTGGGCTAGACTCGGTCCATATGAAGAAGAACTTGTACAAGAATATCGATAGCCCGAACATGGCTAAGAGCGTAGCCATCTCCTCCTTCAGTGTCATCACGTCAACCTTTCCTATGAGCCTATAGAGTATTGCATAGAACATCACGAGGCCAAGGATGGCTCCTAATGCGAAATCCAGCAGCAGGGCTAGAAGGGGGTCTACTCCGTAAGCCTTGGCTAGGAGTACCGCCAGGTACGCACCGAGAACGACGAGCTCCCCGTGCGCCAGATTAATTACCTTCATTACGCCCCATATCAGGCTGAGACCGAGCGACACAGCGCCAAACAGCGAGCCCTGTATAGCCCCGTACACTAGGGCAGAAACCACCTCCTGTAAGCCAGCCATGATCGCCACCACATCCCCTAGCTAGGCGTCACCATAATGACTGTATGCGACGCACATAGAAATGAGTGAAAAATACTGCCACGGGGCCCATATGGGTATAGGCCTACCTTTCCTCTCCCCACCAGTTGGGCAGCGGGTATACAGGGTCGGCAGTGGCCGCTTCAGGAGGCCATACTATCTCTTTCTTGCCGTTCTGCCACTGTATCAAGACAATTGAGTGGCCGACTTGCTTACCGGTTGCAGGGTCTATCCAGAGCGGGCCGAAG
>DQVR01000005.1 GCA_015661645.1 Pyrodictium delaneyi | reverse complement strand
GCCTTTGGTCACCGCCATACCATCCTGGATGTCTATTAAACGATGCACAACACAGTGTGTATACCCCGTACACCATAGGACAACATCCCCTATACGGGGCTGCTTCTTCACGAGGATGACTAGATCGCCAAGCATATAGCTAGGCTCCATGGAGCGGCCGGCAACGACTGCCAGAGCTAGTGGTGCACCCAGGAGTCTAGCAAAGGATAGGGCTACGAATACGAGCATTATAGAAACTGTTATCAGATTCATTATGTCTCTGAATCTGCTCTCCAAGGAACGTCGAACCCCATAGTCGCTATGACCTGGCTACACCCGTAGTGTCAGGCCTCAACTGCTGAGGATTGTAGAAGGTTTAGTCTCCCGAGCCGAATCGCGGATAGGATTCTGGAGATAAAAAACAATACGAGATAACCTTTGTGTCCAACTTAGCTCGCTTTTGCTAGCCTGTAGTCTTGTAGATTGTGCGGTACTGTAGCAGCATCGACGGACCGACTCTTACGCCTTCGACATTCTCCTGTGTAACCACATAGAGCTTGCCCTGCAATAACGGTATGAAGGGTACGTCTTCAGCCAGTATCTGCTGGACCTTCTCGTAGAGACTGGCACGCTCCCGCTGGTCAGTAAGTACAGCAGCCTCGTCTAGGAGCTTGTCTACCTCGGGGTTAGCATAGCCCGTGCCGGTCCACTTGTTGGCGCCGCTGTGGAGGAATGGTGTCAAGAAGTTGTCGGGGTCTACGTAATCTGGGTACCAGCCTAGTAGAGAGAGCATCATCTGGCCGCTGCGTAGCTGCTTGACGTAGGTCGCCCACTCGCTGCTCTTCAGCTCTACCTCTATTACGCCGGTGCGTTCTAGCTGCTCCTTGATGAGCTGTGCTAGGTCTGCCTCTGTGTCGCCATAGTGTGTTGGAGTGTACCAAAGCTCTACCTTGAGCTTATTGTTTTCGTCGTATCCAGCCTGCTTGAGTAATTGTTTAGCGAGCTCTATGTTGCCGTCACCGTACTTCTCCTTGAAGACGTCTATGTGGCTCCAGAGCCCCTTAGGCACCATGCTGTAGAGAGGCTCCATGGTCCCCATGAATACTACATCTGCTAGCTCAGTGCGATCGATGGCTGCCGCTATAGCCTGACGTACTAGCTTCTCGCTGGTGGGCTCCATCTTGGTGTTGACTACTATGTAGCGTATGAAGCTACCAGGGACCTCTATTACCTTGAACCTGTCGTCTGCCTCTAGCTCGCGGTAGTCGTTGGGCCGTAGCGTCCTCCACGCTACGTCTATTTCGCCGTTCTCGAGGGCTAGACGGAGGGTTGTGGCGTCCTTGTAGAATCGTATTATCACTGTAGGTGTCTTTGGTTTCTCGCCGTAGTAGTGGGGGTTAGCCTCAAGGATTATGTACTCGTCGCGCTTAAATTCCTTAATGCAGTATGGCCCTGCGCCGCCCCAGGTGGCGTCGCTCACTATCTGGTCTACGGGGTACTCGGGTGATACCGGGAAGTATGGCGGTGTGGCTACGACTGCTAGGAAGAAGCCGACAGGCTTCTTGAGCGTGAACTTGACCGTGTAGTCGTCAAGGGCCTCGACATTCTCAACGAACTCTGTTACTAGCCAGGAGGGGTCACCTTGTAGCTTCATCACCCTTTCTATGCTGCGGACTACGTCCTGGGCCTTCACTGGGGTGCCGTCACAGAACTTTGCATCCTTGCGTAGGTGGAATATCCATACTTTGCCGTTCTCCCCGACTTCCCAGCTCTCGGCTAGGGCTGGTACTATCTTGTCGGTGCCGGGCTCATACTTTACTAGACCCTCCATTATGTTGTTGAGAACCTCCCATGTGAAGAAGTCGTAGGCGTTAGCGGGGTCTAAGTCTGTAACCTTGTCTGTTGTACCTATGACTATCCTCTCGGCCAGTTGCGCGGTAGGCGTTGTCTCCGTCGCTGCCGGCCCGGTCTCAGCGGGCGCTGTACTCTCTGCTACACTTGTCTCCGGGGCTTCTGTAGGCGCAGGCTGTCCACCGCGCAAGACTAGAGCTGCGCCTACGATGATGAGAAGTAGGACTAGACCAGCTATTATGAGCGTTGTCTTCTGCATAATCTGCCACCACATTCCCTATTCTAAAATTTCTTCACGCGGGTGTATGGTTACACTCGGGGATATGAAAGCCTTATCCTCAGCCGGCCGGATGGGCCAGCCTCAAAGGCTACGAGGATATAGTGCCGCGCTCCTGGCCATGTTCCCGGGGGTGCCAGGCCCTGGTGTTTGAGCAGCAGAAACTCATACCGGTCATGGTTGTGCTCCGTGGCCGCGTTGTTGCTGCCCGTGTGCCGCGCGTCGCCTCCCGCTGGCTCGGCGGTCTCCTGGTGGAGCTTGAAACGGGGGTACAAGTACATCTTCTCATGCCTGGCGCTCTTGCCCGGTGGCTGCATAGAGGAGAGAAGATAGAGGT
>DQVR01000002.1 GCA_015661645.1 Pyrodictium delaneyi | reverse complement strand
TTCGAACCCCGGACCGCCCGGTCTTCAGCCGGGCGCTCTCCCGCTGAGCTACGGCGGCACCGTGTATAAGAGCCACCATGGCCAGGGGCTCTTAAGGCTAACCATCCATGGCATTGTGAGATGGCTGGTCTCAGCTTTTCCGGCTCTCTTCATCCCTCATCTCGAGGTCAAGAGACCCTCTTCTCAGCACAACCCAGCATCAAGGGTTATAATTACTCCCGCTTTTAGAGTAATGCCACGTGGGGCGCGGCGGTCGTCTAGCCTGGACTAGGACGCCGGCCTTCCAAGCCGGTGATCCCGGGTTCAAATCCCGGCCGCCGCACCAACCCATAATTTACATCTCTATCTACACCGGCTTCCTGCTTTACTTTCACCCCCCAGTACGCTGTAAGCCATGAGCCGGGTACCCGGGAATAGCATGGTCCTAACCAAGATACTTCGGCGACTGCGTTCTCACAGCATAGTGGAAGTTACCGGAGTCAACGAACAGTTCATAGACCACATGGATATCTTCTACAAGCGTTTAGCAGCTATTAGTGGACGCTATGTCTTTGAGTGCCAGTCAGGGACTTGTCTATCGTTTATAGAACTTCCGTTAAGCGATTATCAAGCAGTAGTCACGGCACCGGGCCTAGACGTGGGAGACTCTAGCAAGCAAGGCAAGGCAAATAGGTATGCGCTACTCCCTCCTCCGCGTAGTGATAGAATTCTCTGGTGCGGTAAGACCCAGCCGGATAGCGATAAACGTTACGGGATAGTCCTAGGCTACTGCGCTAATACAGCTGTAATCCTCGACGAGGATAGCTTGCTCAGACATGTACTCATAGTTGGCTCTACAGGCTCAGGTAAGAGCCATACTGCAGCACGAATAGCTATGTGTAGTAGTAGAATAGGTTTTAAGCCTATTATACTAGACTGGCATGGAGAATACGAGCAACTACTGGAAAGACACTACGCTGGAGACTACACCGTCCTATCTTATCCGAATTTACCACGTGTAGCATTTACCAGCAGTAGTATCCCCCTAGAGTCATCCATATCGGTGCTAGAGCGTACTCTAGACCTTAGTCCATTCCAGTCTAGTATACTAGCCGCGTTTCTAGTGCTAGCTACGCAGCAAAACGCTGCAACTGCTAAAGGACTTCTAGATGTCGTGGCCAACAACATAAAGCAGGATGAGATAAAAGAGCTCATGGATACTCTCAAGAGCGGAAATACTATACACGAACTTATACACGTAATTTCTATGGTATTCAATAAAAGACGAGAGAGTTTTTCAAGAGCAGAACAAGAGATATGGCTTGCACTCCTAAGAAGACTCAATATAATAGCTACAAGCCGGTATGCAAACATTTTCGCTATAAGGGAGACAAAAGAGCTGCTTAAGGCTATACGTATTGGCAGCTATTCTCCAACTATAATTAGGCTAGACACTATACTATCGCTACGTATAAGGAAAATGTATGCAGCATACCTATTGCAAATGCTATACACGCTTGCAAACACCAACGACACTAGAATGCTGGTTGTATTAGAGGAGGCACACAACTTGTTAGACAATAAAGTCGTCTCGGAACTTATAGCGGAGACGCGCAAATACGGGATAGGGTTTCTAGTAGTGATCCACACACCACGTATACTTCCTGAGCTGAGCGAGGCGAACTTCAACACAATAATAGCGCATAGAATAACATCAGTAAACGATAGACTCATCATTGCAAAGTCACTAGGACTAGATGATGATTCGCTCTTATCAAACTTTGAAGAAGGCGACGCATTAGTAAGACGACACGACATGAAAACGCCGCTAATCGTAAAGGTTGAGCATGAAGCCCCATGTACACCCTAGACGCGCGTAACATCAGTACCGTGGGGACATAGTACTAAAACTAGTCACAACCGCTAGCCCGTTGGCCTATACGACCTTGGAGCTTTAGGGGCAAGTAAGAGTATGGTGCGGGGGGTGGGATTTGAACCCACGCCGGCCTACGCCAGCGGGTCTTAAGCCCGCCCCCTTCGACCTGGCTCGGGCACCCCCGCACCCTGTAC
>DQVR01000059.1 GCA_015661645.1 Pyrodictium delaneyi | reverse complement strand
GTGGCTGACCAGCGGGCTTACCTTTAGCGATCCAGTCGAGCTAGAGCGAGTTGTTATGAAGCTCGCGTTACGGGCTGGCCGTGAGCCTAGCCTCGCTAGGCCTATCGTAGAAGGTGTGCTGCGTCCTGAAGGCTACCGTATCCATATTGTGCTTGATATAGTGTCGCGGCGAGGCCACAGCTTTACTGTGCGTAAGTTCAGGGCTGAGCCCTTCACCATCGTCGAGTTGATCAACCGTGGGACACTTGACGAGGGTGTTGCAGCTCTTCTCTGGGCAGCTATACAGTATAAGCAGGGTGTTGTTATCTATGGACCCACGGGCTCGGGCAAGACTACGCTCCTGAACGCACTCGCTATACTGCTTCCGCCCGAGTACAAGATAGTGACCATTGAGGATACACCAGAGATCTATATACCATTCCACGATAACTGGACTGCCATGCATACTCGTCTCTCCGATATGCCGGGTGTACAGAACGTCACACTGCAGGCGCAGGTGGAGAGCGCGCTCCGTATGAGACCCGACGTTATAATTGTCGGAGAGATACGTAGCCGGGAAGCTTTCGCCTTCTTCCAGGCACTAGCCACAGGCCACGGCGGCCTAACCACTGTCCATGCCGAGTCCGCAGATGTACTCATACGCAGACTCGCTTCACCACCGATGAATGTGCCTAAGAGCCTCATAGCGGCCGCGAAGCTCTACGTGAATATCCTCCGCATCGAGAAGGGTGGCAGGGTGTACCGTAAGATTACGAGAGTTGACGAGACGAGGCTATACGATGTTGAGCGTGATGATGTCACATTGGGTAGGTTGTTCCAGTGGGATAGCTGGGGCGATACATGGATGCTCGTATCCCGCGGCAGCAAGTTCGTGGAGTCTATAGCAGAGCTTCTAGTCACAACTCCCCGGGATGTGTGGCGCGACCTCGAGATGAGGGCCACAGTGCTACGCTGGGCAGCTATAAAGAAGATGGATATGCTAGAGCTGCACGAGATTATACGTATGTATATGCGTGACCCCGACTCCGTGTACCAGGAGGCTGTTAGCGAGACTGACCCTTACGTGTTCAAGCCCGCCCAGGCGGAGGCTGCCGGCAGTGGGTCTGGTGGAAGCACTGGCGAGGCTAGGAGAGAGGTTTAACCCCGACTTGCGCTACCACGTAGTGGGGTCAGGGCTCTCATCCAGTCTGGAGCGCTACACCTTAGCCTACCTAGCAGTCATGGCCATCGTTGTTTCCTCTGTTGCCATGACTGCCTGGATAGCCTTGTACCTAAGACTCGGAGTTCAGCCAGTTATAGCAAGTATTGCCGCCCTAGGGGCCGCGTTTGTATCATTCGTGCTGATGTTGGCGCTCTACATCGCTATACCTGCTGTCGCGTATAGAAACCGTGGAGGACGTCTAGAGCCTCGGTTCTTACTCTTCGCCGAGGCGCTGGCTACGAAGCTTCTCGCAGGTGCCGGGCTCGCTGAGTCATTCATGAGGCTCTACGAGAAGGAGTTGAAGGAGCTTCGCGAGTTCCGTATAGAGCTCGAGTACATAGCTTCCGGTATTAAGGCCGGGATACCCGTGGAAACCGTCCTCGAGGAGGCTGCGCGAATCACTCCAGTGTATAGTCTCCGTAGGCTTCTAGCAGGGCTTTCTGCCGCCGCCCGGACGGGAACCGGCGTCAATGAGATAGTCTCATCGTCTATAATAGAGTACCTCTACGGCCTAGAAGTAGAGATCGAGAAGCTCTCCAGCAGCCTGGGAGCTATACTTGAGGTCTTCGTAGCGGTTAGCGTAATGCTCCCCGTAGCCATAGGCGTCGTCGGGCTCTTGTTAGTGTTCCAGCCTATACCGGGGTTGAGCTTCGACAGCCTATTGTTCCTCTCTACTTTTATACTTGTCCCGATGATGAGTGCTGCTGTGATAGCGATAGTTGACTCCATGGTGTCGAGAATTAGAGTCTAGGGGCTGCTGCAATGAATGAGACGACTACCAAGGTAGCTGTAGCACTGTTGGCCATAGCATCTGTCGTTGCCTGGCTACTGGCCTACCCGCTGCTAGCTGAAAGGCTAGCTACTATACTTGGTGTTGGCTGGCTGATACCCCGGTATAGTTTCAAACTATTCTACATGGTTCCGGTTGTCACCGACAAGGGGACTATGATACAGCTTGCAGGCGCTCTTGTCGCAGCCTCTCTACCAGTCTACATCTACGCGCGGCACATGGCAAGGCTAATAGACATACTCGACGAAGAGCTTGCCGAGCTCCTCTCGACGTACGCTGGACTAGCCGCCTCCAGCGGCTCTACTGCTGATGCACTGCTACGCGCTGCCCGAATGCTTAAACCCCCTCTAGCCCTCTACGTGGAGCGAATGGCCAGGATATATCGCGCCACCGGCGACCTTGACGAGGCCTTTGAGGAGGCATTCCGCCGTGCACCCCGCAGGATAAGACTGCTAGCACGAAGCATTGTGACTGCCTCAAAGAGTGGTGGCATGATACACGAGGTTCTCACAGCCGCTGCTACCTACTCGAGAGAGAGCAGGAGACTGATGAAGATGACCCAGTCTAGGCTCTCAGAGTACAGCTTCGTGGTCTCGCTAGCCTCGCTCACCTACGCAGTAGCAGCCGGCATAGTCCAGGCATTAGTAGAGAAGACAGTCATGAGCAGCATACCTGGGTTCGGCGGGGCAGTCGATACAGCCATACTTGCTGGCCTCTACTTCTACTCGTTGATTGTAATAGTATTGGCCTCAGCTATTGTTATAGCAAGGGTTGTCCATGACTATGTACTCCTCGCCTCAAAGTACATTATTCTACTGATTGTCGCCAGCATGGCGGCGTACCTCCTCTCCCCCGCCATGGTAGGCTAGTAGGCACCAGAGATATATCTGGCCCCCGGGTCTAGGATAGCCACGAGGCCCCCATAGGGGAGCATAGCCCTTAGCATGTACCCAGCCCGCCAAATGTACTACTCTGGCGAAAGCGGATGTATAGTTCCGGGGTAGCCGGGGGTCCCTACGGTAGATGAAATGGTGAAATGTCAGAGAGAATGAACCCAGCTGTAGGAACGAGAACACTTATAATTGATTCTAATTTAGGGGGGATACAGATATGAAGGCAGAAGACTTAATGAAGGAGTTGGGCGGCGTAGCAAAACGTCTTGAGATAGTACCCTCGGGTATATATGGCCTTGACCGCTTGTTAAATGGCGGGTTCCCCCGTGGTGCTGTTGTGCTTCTCGCTGGTAACCCGGGCACTGGAAAGTCCACATTTGCCGCAAAATTCCTCTACGAGGGCGCACGACGGTTTAGAGAGCCTGGTATATACCTCAACTTCGTCGAGCCGCGCAACGACTTCTTTAACCACATGGCTATGCTTGGCATGGATTTCGAGGCATTAGAGAAAGAAGGCCTCTTCTACTATGTAGAAGCTCTCACAATAGTTGACGAAGATGCACTAATATCCCAGCTGGAGGAAGTTCTAAGACTGGTAAACGAAGTAAAGGCAAAGAGGATAGTGATAGACAGCATAACAGCTATGCTTCAAATAGTAAAGGATAAGGCTAAGATTCGTGAGCTGCTCCAGAACTTCTTCGTAAACGGGCTTAAGCCTCTAGGCGTGACCTCGATCCTCATAGCTGAGCATCCCTATGGAGCACGGGTAGTAGGCTACGGTATAGAGGAGTTCATCGTTGATGCTGTGTTTATACTCCGGTTCCAGACAGAGCTGGGCAAGTTGCAGCGCATCCTAGAGCTACGCAAGGCCCGCTGGGCTCCGATACACCAGGCCGAGCTGCCCTTCTACATGAGGCCTGGCGTAGTAATCGAGATTAGCCTGCCCGAGGAGCCGGAGGAAGTACCGCCATTCGACATAACGAAGACCTATGACCTCTGTAAGCTGCTAGGCTCTCTACGCGTCAACGATAAACATCTTGTCCGTATTAGCGTACTAGGCTCTGAACAGGAAACCAGAGAAGCACTAAGCGCTATATGCCGCATACTATCAATACCTCGTGCTGCTCAAGTGCTAATAGGTCTCTCGACTACCGTCAATAGCAGACTTGTAACTTCTATGCTAGCAACATCGTTCATAATGGACGAGTCCACCGATGTGCTTGTAATTAGCTTCAAATCAAGTCCTCAAGCAATCTCCAATATGGCACGGTGTATCCTCGGTGCCGGCTCCAAGGAAGGGATAGACGCGGCAAACAAGCTGCAGCGACTACGTATTATCTCCCTAAACCCTAGCGCGTATACCGTCAATGAGCTAAACGATATAATGCATCTCGCTATGGAGAAGATACGCCCTGAAGTAGCAATATTTGAGGGTCTAGAGATACTTGAGACAATGGTCGAAAAACGGGATCTGATCTACAACCTCTATAACATGCTACTCCGCAACAAGAGGAACGGCGTAACCGGGTTCTACATATACTCGTTACCTGCACGTTCCGCTATGTCGGAACTAGAACTAGCCCCTATGTTCGACATGGGTATGTACCTTGAAACTAGCCCTGGCCGTATATCTGACTACATGGGCGGCCGTTACCGCGGCCTATCACTAGACATCGCAGTCGAGATATGCCACCAGCTCGCCCATATACACTTCAATATGTCTGTTAATACTTGGAAACTCGCCGAGCTACACTGCATAGGATGAGCTGCTACATGGGTGATGGACGATCACCTAACACTATAGTAGTCTAATACTTTAGTGGCAGTAATAGTCCATAATATTCCGGGGGTTGTGTTGCTACCGTGCTAGACATGCTGCGCGCCATTATTAGATCATTATACATCATCAATCTACTCTGGATCTGTATGGGCCGGGGCTTCTACATGGATAGAGGTGCCGGACGCTTATGCGGGATGACCACGTTGCTCAGCTCGTCCGAGAGCGCCTACGCTCCGTGGCTATGGGCGCTCTTGCAGTACTAGATAATCGTGCATTTGCTTCTTACCGTGTAGATTTCGCTACTCTTCTTGTCCGCGATCCCCTCGCTGCCTACAAGGTTCTTCTCTCTTACCAGAAGGACCCGCGCAAGGCTCGTGTTATTCTCCGGAGTGTGCTCCTAGGATTCTCCCGCTCTGCGCTCGAGATTCTAAACGCGATTAATGCTCTTGAGAAAGGTGATCCAAAGCCGGTTAAGCGCATACTAAAACGCGCCGCCGACGGGAGGGCAGGTTCTAGGGCTCCTTAGACTCTTGGTGCCACCATAACGGGTTTACATATTTACTCTGTTTATTATGGATAGTTTTTACACTAATGGGGAAATACTGATA
>DQVR01000027.1 GCA_015661645.1 Pyrodictium delaneyi | reverse complement strand
TATGTTACGCGTTATTTGCCTAAGAGCTCGGCGATCTTCTTCTTGGCTATTTCGGCCACGGTCTTCCCGTCCACTTTGCCGCGTAGCTTCGGCATTACACAGCCCATAACCTTGCTCAGAGCCGCGTAGCCGCGCTGGCGTATTTCCGCTTCAAGCGCCTTTACAGCCTCCTCTACCATCTTTTCAACTGTCGATATGTCCACTGTCTGGATTCCTAGCGCCCTAATGGCCTCGTCGACACTAGCACCCGGGTTCTTGGCAAGATAGGAGAGCAGGTCCGGCATAACGTCCTTAGCTATCTTGCCTTTTGCTACTGCTGCTATGGCTTCCTCTATCTGGCTGTCAACAAGGTTGTCCACTGGTATACCTTCTCTAGCTAGGCTCCGCAGTATGTTTGTGAACACGGACGCTATGTATGATGGGTGTATCTTATCACCGTACTTTGCAGCTAGCTTCTCGAAGAGGTCGAGTCTTACGTCCCTTATTATCTGGCGAGCGAGGTCCTCACTCAGCCCATATCTCTTCTTCAGCTTTTCGAGCTTCTCAGTAGGCTTTTCCGGTACTATCTTGCGGGCCTCCTCTAGTAGCTCCTTGGTAACCTCAAGAGGCGGTATATCTGTCTCCGGGTACATGCGTGCAGAGCCTGGCTGCGGTCTCATGAACCTAGTAGTGCCGTCCTCTTTGGCGGCTCTTGTCTCCTTTGGTATGCCCTCTAGAGCCATACGAGCTCTCTCGGCAACGGCTTGTAGCGCCCTACGGGCCTTATCCTCGGAATCGGCTACAATAACTACGGCGTCGCGGCCCTTGGCAGCGTCGACAGCCTTATAGAGTTGTTCCACCTCTTCGGCGGTTATCCCGTAGCCCGGCAGCTCGTCAGTATGGAATATGCCGCCAACACCACCCCAGAACCTGGCGTAGTCGGCTAGCTCTGTTCCAAAGCGTCTACCGGGTTGAACCTCCACACCCAGTAGCCCGTGGAAGCCAGGTAGCTTTACCGCGAGAACCTTGCCGCCTCTCTTAACCACTCTCGCTATTATCTTTGACTTGGTGTTCTTGAATACCTCTGTAACGTTTACTATCTTTAGTGATTCTAGCATTTCTTTCCGGACGCCACGGGAACGTAGCTCGTCGCGTATCTCTAGGAGCCTCTTTTGGCGTATAGCTTCATAGAGCACTATTTTAGGGAGGAGATCTAGCCTCTGCACACCCTTAATTTCCGTCTTAACGCCGCCCTTTATGGACACGTTAAGATCCTGTCTTATAGTGCCTATGCCTCGCTTGACCTTGCCTGTGAGCCGTAGTAGCTGGCCTATAGTCAGTGCAGCCTCGTATGCCTCTTCAGGCGTCTCTATGTCTGGTGCGGTGGAGATCTCTATCAGAGGTATACCCAGCCTGTCAAGCATGTAGTGGGTGTAGCGTCCCTCATCGTCTAGTTTGCGCGCTGCATCCTCCTCTACAGCTATTGTCCGTATCCCTATCTTCTTCCCGCTCCCTAGCTCTATTTCGCCACCAAGCGCTATAATAGCTGTACGCTGGAAGCCTGTAGTGTTAGAGCCGTCTATGACTATTTTCCTCATAACGTATATCTCGTCTACGGGCGACGAGCCCAGCGCCAGTGCGATAGCAAGCCCGATCACTACAGCTTCTTTGTTTATCTCGTGAGGCGGCTCTTCGTCAGCCTCTACCAGGCATGCAGCCCTACGAGGGGCATGATAGTAGTACAGACGGCCCTTGCGCCACTCAAAGAGGGCAGCAATGTCTACCTCGCCAAGTTCGCTGCGTGTTGGGCGTAGCTGCCTTACAAACTCGTCTTTAGTTTCGTTTTCATCCACTAGTACCGTAGGACAGCTGCAGAATAGCTTATGCCTAGTATCTAGCTGCTGGTGTATCTCAAGCCCTGCTTTAAGCCCAAGTTCTCGGGGATTGTACTTAGATACATCCACCTTAGGCTCGATCAATGAGGCCACCTCGGGTACAAGTCTATAGTATGCCTAGACGTGATCTCGCCAGCAAGATTCATTGCGAATAGTCGTCTCGCTTCGCTGGGGTCGCTGGCGCGAGCTAGAATCCACGAGAGCTTCACGAACGCTACCTCAGGGAGCATGTCTTCTGCGGGTATTACTCCTGCCTGGAGTAGCTTCCGGCCAGTAGTATAGACATTCATGTTTACTCTCCCGAAGAGCGTCTGCGACGTCATAACTACAGTGACTCCGGCTTCTACAGCGCGTCTAATGCTCTCAACGAGCCACTCACCTACATGGCCTAGTCCAGTCCCTTCTAGGACCATGCCTCTATAGCCCTTATCTACTAGGAAGTCTATAACCTCGGGCTCCATGCCTGGATAGTACTTAACAAGTGCAACCTTCTCTTCGAAGCCATTGGCTACTTCAAGCTCCTCTGCTCCACGGCCTCGTAGAGGCTTGTCAATGATCTCTATTCTACGCTCGAATGGGTAAACCTTTGCTAGAGGCCTGCCGTTTATGGTCTGGAATGCGTCGCGGCGGCTTGTATGCATCTTTCTTACACGTGTAGCTCGGTGGGCGAGAGCATATGTATCGCTGGTCTCGCCGTGCATGACTACCACCACTTCAGCAAAGGGAGCCTTTGCAGCCACTAGTGTAGCAGCGACGAGATTGAAGGCGGCGTCGCTGCTGGGCCTGTCGCTGCTCCTCTGTGCACCAACGAATGCTATGGGTACCGGGAGTTTATGGAACGCGAATGCTAGGGCAGAGGCAGTATAAGCCATGGTATCTGTTCCGTGAGCTACTATGACGCCGTCAACGCCTTCCTCTATAGCCTTGGCCACCTTGTCAACTATCTTTTCCCATAGGCGTGGCCTCATGTTCTCGCTTAGGATATTCATTACTACTCTAGCCGAGATGTCGGCTATGAAGCCAACCTCTGGTACAGCCTCCAGAATCTCTTCGGTAGAGAATGCTGGCCTCACAGCACCAGTCTCATACTCGACCTTGCTGGCAATAGTGCCCCCAGTACCGAGTATAACTATCTTCGGCCTTTTCTCCTTGGGCGGAGCCTCCTCGAGCAGCGGTATAGCTACAGGCGCGCCTGCGGCAGCTTCCTTAAGTATGGTTTCTCGGGTCTTTACAACTTCAACTACGGTCTTCTCGTCAACGCGTAGCCCAACATTGTACCCGTTGTCGAGCTTGACAACTATGATCGGCTTAGCCGAAAGAGCATACCTAGGCATCAGTATGCCCTCAAAGACCCGTCCATCACTCCTCGTAATGCGGATACGGTCGCCGGGCTTGGCGCCAGCTCTCTTGAGTAGTTCGAGAGCCACCCCAGTATAGCCAGCCGTCTCGTTCAACGCCTTAGCCCAAGTAGCTAAAGCTGTGCAGGGGGATAAAGCCTATATAAGGACTAAAAGCCGCCACCCCTCTACGGGGACAAGTTATGCCAAGCCACGGCTCGCTTACGAAGGCGGGTAAGGTAAGAAAGCAGACACCCCGTATACCAGCAAAGCCTAGGAAGAACCCAGCCCCGCGCATGCGCAATAGGAAGGAATATAAACGTTTTCTAGTCAAGATGCAGCAGGGCCAGCTCCGCCGCTAGCCACTATTCAGCCCTATGCATAGGCTTGGGGTTGGAGCCCTAATCTACACGGTTAGAGATGTTTTTAGGCTCTCGTGGGCTGGCTCCCCGGGTCCTTAGGGACCGCTTCTATGTTTCCCATTTCCCACGTTCAAGCGGCTGCTTCGGTGCCTGCTTCTCTCTAGAAGCTTGTTGTAAGCGGATAGAAGCTTCATGATCTCAACATATAGTCCGGGTAGCCCGCTATACACCATGGCGAGGACTATGCATGGGGGTACGTCAAGGTACGAGAAGAATACTACTAGTCTTCTATACAACCATACACTGTTATTGTCCCTGCAGGACGGAGCGGGAGCTGTCACTGTAAAAATACCTTTGTGTATCTTGCAGGGCGGCTGCCAGGTTACTCCTCCTTCTTCTCGAGGACTATCTCGATGGTGCTAACCCTGCTCTGGCGGCCGTCGGGGCTCTGTATGACCTGGCTGTCGATCTTTATCTCCTTTATGTCGACCTTGCCGGGTAGGAACCTCTTCCTCACTATCTCGACTGTATCAACAGCCTTGCTTATGGCGCGGCCCCTAGCCTTAATGACTACCTCCTTGACGCCCTGGTTTAGTAGAGTTAGGGTCGCTAGCACGTAGTTCATCACAGGCTTCTTACCTACTAGGACAACATTGCTTGGAGCTGCACTGGCCTGCGCCATCGCGGACTCCCTCCCTCGCGTCTTGGTCGGGTAGCCACGAACCAGCACTCTGTTATTTAGGCTTTACTCTTATCCCGCATATTATGAAGTTATGTGCGCCGATAGGGCCTTGCGAGCTATAATCGGGTGTTACTAGGCCTCTCTCCTCTAAGCTCATCGCCCAGCTCTAGATGCTAAGCATAACCTAGCGGGTAGCTGGCTCTAGGAGGTAGCAAGCAGCATGACATGGACGCTGCTGAGGCCAGTGTACTACGAAGCCTGCCCTAACTGTGGCGGAGCAGCGACAGCAGATAGACTAGCAAGGGGGCTGCCGTGCTCGAAATGTATAAGCGATGATGCTGTGGATAGGCTCCCGCGAGACTACTACGACCTTGTCGAGTCTATCGGGAAAGAGCTAAGCGGGAAGGGAGTACTACGCGGCTACTGGTACCTATACAACTCGGTAATGATGCTGAAAGAGTTTGAGGACTTCTTCCGAAGGCTAACCGGGAGTAGGCTATGGAGTGCTCAGAGAACTTGGGCTAAAAGGCTCCTACAGGACGAGAGCTTAGCAATAGTGGCGCCAACGGGTGTAGGCAAGACCACACTCCTAAGCGTCTATGCTATCTACCGTGCAAACTTCGGTGCACGGGTCTACTATCTTCTCCCAACAGAGAACCTGGCCATGCAGGTTGAGAATAAGCTAAGAAGTCTCGCAGAGAAAGGCGGTATAAGTACAAGGATAGTATCCTACTACTCTAGCATGTCTAAGAAAAGGCGCGAAGAAAGCCTTTCACTAATAGAGATGGGCAACTATGACGTACTCGTGACTACAACTGGCTTCCTCTCCCGCCGCTGGGACTTGCTGAGAAATGCACGCTTCGATGTAGTACTTGTAGACGATGTAGATGCCATACTGAGGAACTCCAGGAACATAGATAAACTGTTGATGCTTTTAGGCTTCGACGAAGAAGCTGTAGCTACGGCATATAGTCTTGTCAAGAAGAAAATAGCTGCGTCCATAGCCCGTGTCTCTGGCCGCATAAAACGCTATGAACAACTCCTCCACGAGATCGAGGAGCTTGAGACTAGGCTATCACTCAAGCTTCTCGAGAGAACTCCCGGCCAGCTGGTAATAGCCTCAGCTACTGGAAGGGCTTATGGGCTTAAACCCAAGCTATTCCGCGAGCTCCTTGGCTTTGATATAGGTCGTGTTTACGACTACACCAGAAGCATAGTAAACTTCTACCAGATAGATACAGACCCGGCCAGGAAGGCGGTAGACGTAGTAAAGAGGCTTGGACCCGGCGGGCTAGTATTCGTAGCAAAGAGGTTTGGTAAGAATATCGCCAAGAAGGTTGCTGAAGAGCTAAATAGGGTAGGGATTAGGGCAGGCCTAGCTCTTGCAGGCCGTAGGGTGCTGGATAGATTTGCAGCGGGAGAATACGATGTCCTAGTAGGTGTGTCTTCCTATTATGGTGTTATAGTACGCGGTATAGACATGCCACAACGGATACTCTACACAGTCTTTGTCGGTGTGCCAAGCCAGTCGATGAGTGTAGACAAGGCATTGCTGTCGCCTTTCCGTATAGTTAGAGCTGGTATTGAACTTGGTATCGAGGGTGGCGAGGAGCTTGCGAGAAAGCTATCGAAGATAAGCCCTGGTGAGCAGACGGCTCTCCGCATAGCCTTATCATCGAGTGAACAGCTGGAAGGTAGGCTGGGTGAGCTCCTCTTAGAGCTACTAGAAGTGCGTAGAAGAGTGCTAAAGAAGCTGTATGAAGTATTGAAGCCTGGCTTGTCAATTGTGCTTGGCGGTGCGCTTTACAAGCATGATGGCGCAGGGATAGTAGCTATTACTCCTGATGCCGCGACCTATGTGCAAGCTAGTGGCCGCGCTAGCCGTATGCTAGGCTCTATAATGACACACGGTGTAAGCATAGTACTAGAGAGTGAAGAAGAACTCGTCCAGCTGCTCAGCCAGAGGCTGCGCAGGTACTTAGAATCAGTGGAGTTTAGCAAGCTGGACTGGAGTAGACTAGAGGAGGAGCTAGAGAAAGCACGTACCAGTAGAAGCAAGCGTATAGGCCGTAAGGTAGACATAGAAACGTGTCTCATAGTGGTAGAGTCGCCGACAAAGGCCAAGACTATAGCAAGCTTCTTCGGGAAGCCCGTGCGGAGGCGTGTAGGCTCTATAATGGTATACGAGACGACATTCTACAACCATGTCTCCGGCAAGATACATGTAGCAGCTATAACAGCTTCTGCGGGACATCTATATGACCTCTCCATAGATGGTGAAGGCTTGTATGGCGTGGAGATAGGAAGTGGGGAGGTAAGGCCCATCTACAAGCCTATAAAGCGCTGCTTGAACTGTGGGCATCAATTCTCCTCGAGTAGCGTATGTCCGCGGTGTGGCTCTACTAACATAGTCAGCAAGCATGATATCGTAGAGGCGCTACGCCAGCTAGCAAGCGAGGCAGAGGTGGTGTACATAGCGACAGACCCCGACGTCGAAGGAGAAAAGATAGCATACGACATCAAGCTGCTGTTGAAGCCGTACTCGAGCAGCATAAAGAGAATAGAGCTCCATGAGATAACGAGAAACGAGCTAATGAAAGCCCTGGCGTCGCCTCGTGACGTAGACACTCGCCTGGCATCAGCGCAGATAGTCAGGAGAATAGAGGACCGGTGGATAGGCTTCGGGCTAAGCCAGCATCTGTGGGGTGTCTTCGGGAAACACTGGCTAGGCGCGGGCAGGGTACAAACACCAGTACTAGGCTGGATAATAGAACGCTACGAAGAGTGGAAAGCAAACATAGGGTACAACGTCTACGTGAAAATAGCCGACGGTCCTCTGCTGAAGCTCCATTATGCGGAGCCGCATTGTGCACGCATTATAGCCGAAAAGATAGAGCAGAATGGACTACGAGTACTACATGTGGAAGAGAATATAACAGAGGTAAACCCGCCACCGCCATACACAACAGAGGCCCTTATCTACGACGCGTCGCGCTTCATGGGCTACCCTGCACAGAAAACCATGAGGATTGCACAGGAGCTCTTCGAAGCAGGCTTAATAACGTATCACCGTACAGACTCAATGCATGTATCGGGACTCGGGCAAAGCATAGCAAGAGAATACATGGCTAACATAGGACGCTCAGACGACTTCCAGCCCCGTAGCTGGGGGCCGCAGGGCCACCACGAAGCAATTAGGCCTACAAGACCTATAGACAGCGAAACTCTCAGAAGGCTCATAGCCCTCGGCGAACTACGAGTACCAGTAACCATGCGTGAGAGCCACTACCGGCTCTATGAACTGATATTCCGTCGGTTCATGGCAAGCCAGGCACGGCCAGCAAGACTGCTACGCCGGCGCCTAGTACTAGGGCTTGACGAGTCCGAGCCGCTGGCCGAGCTAGAGGTCTACGTTGCTGCTCCGGAGGAGGGTTTCCACCACTACTACCCGGTACCCCGTCTATACCCAGCGCTAGCAACGCTACGCAGAGGTGATACGGTAAAGGTCAGCAGGGTGATGGTGAAACGTGGGTCCACTGTATACTTATACAGTCACGGCGACGTGGTGGCACTGATGAAGAAGCGCGGCCTAGGCCGCCCAAGTACCTATGCTAAGATAATAGAGGCGCTAAACCGCCACGGCTATGTAATAGAGAGCAAGTATAGGAAGAGGCTAGTACCAACTAAGCTGGGCATAGAGGTATACGAATACCTTGAAGCAAACTACAGTGAACTTGTATCTGAGGAGCGTACACGTAAACTAAATGAGGAGATAGAGGCAATAGCCTCTGGGAAACTAAGCCCGCTAACGGTGATAAACAAGCTATATAGTGAGCTGGAGCACTTGCTGGAGAGGCCGCCCGCGGTAAAACATGCAGAGAAGATGCATGGCAGCCACCATGCCTAGGCAGCGTTTCTCCGGAACTTCCAAACAGTCTCACGAGGGTCCGGCGCTGGGGGCATCTTCCTCTTATGCTCGGTAGCTTGGTGCATCTTTAGAACCTTCTCTACCTTCTCTCTGGGCAGCCCCGTAGCCTCCGCTGCATCGTCAACACTTAGCCCCAGATCGAATAACGCATAAAGGGCCAGGTCTACCTCATCGTACTTCATGCCTAGTTCGTCCTCGGCTAAATGGCCAGGCCATAGGCGCGGGCTGCTAGGCTTTAACGCTATACCCTCTGGCACGCCGAGGTATAGAGCCAGCCTCCTTACCTGCGACTTGTACAGAGAGCCTATGGGTAGAAAGTCTACGGCACCGTCACCGTACTTGGTGAAATAGCCGATGAGTATCTCACTGCGATCACCCGTGCCAGCTACTAGCAGGCTGTGCATGTTTGCATGCAAGTAGAGCAGCGCCATACGTACACGTGCTCTGAGATTGCCTAGGCTCCTCCTATCAGGCTCAGTCGCTATCGCTGCAACAAAACTCCTCACGATAGGTTTTATGTCAACGAGCTTATACTCTACGCCAAATATCTCCACGAGCCTCTTAGCATCCTCAACGTCATAGGCAGGAGTAACATCGCTATCAGGCATTATAAGAGCCAGCACCCGGTCAGGGCCGAGCGCTCTCACCGAAAGCGCAAGCGTCGTGGCCGAGTCGACGCCACCACTAACGCCAACCACGACACCACTGGCGCCAGCGTTCTCGACGATGCCCTGTATGAACGATTCCAGTGCTGCTGTTACACCGCTATAGTCTAGGCTCACTACATCTTCGAGAGTTATACGCCTTCGGCCCATGATACCGGCCTCTATCCACTAGCCTCCAGAATGCTGTGCTAGCGTGCAAGGCTTTACGCAAAACGTTGCCAAGCAATAGTAAGCGTGGTGAGGAAGGAGGCTTGCAGAGTAAGGAGACGCGTGCCGGATAGATCGGGTTTATCTCGGCATGAAGCTAACAGCTAGCAGGGAGAGCCTAATGCAGTCTGAAGAGCGAGTGCAGATAGGCCTAGGCAGTCACATAACCTCTGTTGACGTCTCTGTAATCGATGCAAACTCGGAAGCCCTAGGTGTGAGCCGTCTGCAGCTAATGGAAAATGCGGGCCGGAGTGTTGCAGAGGAGCTAGCTAAGCGTGCAGAGAGAGGATCAAGAATAGCAGTACTGGCAGGGCCAGGTGGTAATGGTGGCGATGGACTAGCAGCGGCGAGGCATATAGCATACATGGGGTACAGCGTAGACGTCGTGCTTCTCGCCAAGCCGAGTGAAATACGAAGTCCAGAGGCGAGAGCGATGTACGAGGCAGTAGAACTGATGGACACAACTATGGGGCTCCGTGTGGTCCGTAGTCCATGCGATATAGACCTGCATGGGTACGATGCAGTTGTCGACGCCCTGCTGGGTACGGGGCTTAAAGGTGCACCCCGAAGTCCTTACGCCGAAGCCATAGACGCCATAAATAGCGCAGATGCGTTAAAGATAGCCGTTGATGTCCCCTCCGGGCTGAATGCTGACACGGGCGAAACTCCAGGCCCCTGCGTCAAAGCTGATGTAACAGTTACGTTCCACAAGCCAAAGCCTGGTCTTCTTAAGCGCCCCGACCTGGTAGGCGAGCTTATCGTAGCGAGCATAGGTGCCCCCCCGGAGGCAGAGGTCTATGTAGGCCCCGGCGATGTACTCTACCGGGTGCCGAGAAGAAGCTGGCACACCCATAAGGGCCAGGCAGGCCGCGTACTGGTAATAGGAGGCTCCGAGGACTTCATAGGCGCGCCGATAATATCAGCGCTCGCGGCACAACGCATTGGGGTCGACCTCGTATACATAGCGGCTCCGAGCAAGGTGATAACAGCTGCCTCGAAACATCCGATACTCATACCGGTAGAGCTAAAAGACGCACCACGGCTAAGCCCAGGCCACGTCGATACGATACTCCGCGTAGCAGAGCGTGTAGACTCGATAGTCATAGGTATGGGGCTAGGCCTAAACCGTGATACACAGAAAGCCGTAAAAGAGCTACTAGCACGTATACCCAAGGATAAGCCCGTAGTCTTGGATGCCGACGCGCTAAAGATAGTCTCAGACGATAGAGAGCTAATAAGACACAACATGGTGCTAACCCCGCACGAGGCTGAATTCCACAAGGTATTTGGCGTAAAGCCAGCATCCATTGAGGAGCTGCCAGCCCGCATCATGGACGCCGTCCAGCAGGCTAGGCTACACAGCAACGTGACGATAATACTCAAAGGCCCTATAGACGTGATAACAGACGGCGCCCGTGCCCGCCTAAACAAAACCGGCGCTCCTGCTATGAGCGCTGGTGGCACCGGAGACACGTTAGCGGGGATAACTGGAGCGCTACTTGCTAAGGGCTTGAAGCCCTTTGACGCGGCGTGTGTAGCAGCCTATATCAACGGGGCTGCTGGCGCACTAGCCTATAAGAAGTACGGTGAGTCGATGAATGCTGTAGACTTGATAAGACATATCCATGTAGTGTTGAACGACCCTGCAAGGGTAGCTAAGGAGGCATTAATCTATAGACGATTACCAGTGAAGAGAACCGCGATGGCAGTGTAGTAATACATCGTAGGAACGGGCCCCGGGATGGGGCTGTTGTAGGCCGCAGCGGCTAGGGAAGGTACCAGGCCGGCTACGGCCCTCCCGGGGCCCATAGAAAAGCTGACCCGTGGTCCCCTTATTTCAGCCGCGTTCAGGAATATGGCGAGAAGCCTCGGCTCCCAAGTAGCTGATAGAAGGATGGGGGTCGGCGTGAGACTAGGCCAGTCATCCTTTCCGATTGTGGTGTCCTAGACTGCCCGCTTCTCCATCCCCTAGAGGGTATACACTGCTGGGCAGGCTTTAAATAGGATTTTTTATAGCCGGTTTAAAAGGGTGTGCTAGGGTGAAGTCTTCTGCCACACAGCAGAGGCAGGATGATGCTTCTCTAGAACCCAAGCCTACAGCGAATATAGAGAACATAGTAGCTACTGTGTCGCTCGACCAGACGCTCGATCTCCGCATGATAGAGCGGAGTATACTGACTGTGGAGTATAATCCAGAACAGTTTCCTGGCCTGGTCTACAGGCTTGACTCGCCGAAGGTCACGGCACTGATATTCAAGTCAGGAAAAATGGTTGTAACTGGAGCTAAGAGCACACACGACCTAATAGAGGCCGTAAAGAAGATCGTGCGGAACCTAAAGAAGCATGGTATACAGATCTATGGAAGGCCTAAAGTCCAGATCCAGAACATAGTAGCATCAGCTAATCTGAATGTCTGTGTAGACCTAGAGCGTGCAGCGCTAACACTAGAGAACAGCATGTACGAGCCTGAACAGTTCCCCGGCCTCATACACCGCATGGATGAGCCTCGTGTAGTTCTATTGATATTTAGCTCCGGGAAGATGGTGATAACGGGAGCTAAGCGTGAGGAGGAGGTATATGAGGCAGTTAACAAAATATATGAGGAACTGAAGAAGCTAAGAGCAATAAGACCTTGTTAAGCGGCTGGGAGGAATACTAGGCTGGGCGCCAATTTCTCGTTTGTTTGAGTACATTGTGCGTCTATTTACTTAGTTTCTAAGACTCCCAACTCTAGTGCAAGTCGCGCTATATCCCGTGCAATCCTCCTAGACTTTGTGCGGATGACGATAATGTCTCCTAGCGTCTCCTCTACCACTTTGCCCCGGTATTTCTCGAGAATAGCATCGACGATGTTCGCTCGCCCGTCATCCCGGCGGAGTACTATCACATAGTAGCCTGTAGGATCAGGTCTCCGCAGGATATCCTCTATTACCCTCTGAGGCTTCTCCGGCATCGCTGCCACCGCTTGCCGGATTAGCTTGCGCAGCTATCATGTTTACATAAAACTTTATAGCGGTAAATGCCCGTTCCTCCTCAGTCATATAGCCCGAAACCACTCTTTCAAGAGAAACAGTCATATGAGGAAGGTGCTCGCTCGGTGTAACAGAGACTAGATATACAATGGCTAGGTACCTAGCTATTGCCGCGAAGATGAAAGGCTCAACAATACTTAGTAGGCGTATCGCACGTTCACTGTTCAGGTTCATCTCGCTACGTAGTATCGCAGCTACATTGTTTATCAGATTAATTTCGTGTAGCGCGTATCTTGTCAGCATTATTGAAAGTATGGAGTATACTTCTTCTGCAATATTTTCTAGATGAGCGGACATAGCCTCCATTGATTTATCGAAGACAATCTTGTTGAGAGAGTCTAGTTGGCCGGAAAGGAACACCAGGTAGGCTGAGCCCTGCGGCGTATTGCATGAACCGTGTTTTTCTATGAACTCTGAAGCTAATTTAACCACATCTACAAGCATGAGACACGGTTTTCCAGACTCTATATCGTGTTTAACGCGCGATGCAAGCATTTTTATAAATTCTCGAACGAGGTTACTACAGTTGGCATCGCTAACAGTGTAGTCCATGGCGTCTACACCAGTTCATAAGTGCTATAGAGCTGCGAGACGCGTCTAGGGCTTTAGAGTCAGCAACCTACCCTACGGTCATCGACACCCTCACCCCAATCGGGGTGTATCATCATCTGCATATACTCGGCTAGAAGCATGTTTGAACAAACTGCAGACCGTACAGTATGAGGCTATATCAAGCCTTCTTGCTTTCCATGCCTCTATTTATCCAGTTCGTTATACGCTGTGCCATTAGCTTTAGAGCTATTTCTTTACCTGCTACCTCGCCTGGAGGCATATACTCTACATGAACGCCCGGCACTAGTCTTGCCTGGTTTGCAAGCTTCTTGTCGCCTGTGAAGAATAGGACGCCGCCTTTATACCGGTTTGCGAGAGTCTCAAGAAGCTTCAATATATCATAGTCATCCCTGGCTGGCTGCCTATAGACCCTCTCACCAGCCTTAAGAGGCTCAGAGATACCTCTCCCCAGTATCTCGTGGAACTCTAACGAGGACGATGTTATCTCACGGGCGAGTATGTCGGCGAACCCCTTGTACATCTGGTCGAATACCACCGCGTATTCCGACTTGGCCTCGGCCTTCCTGCTTCTAGTAGTCGCCTCGACTTGCTGCTGTTTATCAGCACCGACGCTAGCTTGATTCCCGCTAAGGATTTTTTGTTGTAAATCGTTTACCTCTTCGTCCGTAAGATAAAGGACACGAGTAGCCCTATAGATCGTTGCTCCTGACCGGCACTTCGAGGCGACTATTAGCACTGCCTCGCCGAAGCTTGGAACTTCGTAGAGAGAACCTCCACATGATACGATGTATACACGTTGTGTTTGCTCCG
>DQVR01000017.1 GCA_015661645.1 Pyrodictium delaneyi | reverse complement strand
GGGCCTCGCGGACCCCACAGCATCCCCCAACGCGGCCGGCTTAACTTCCGGGTTCGACATGAGTCCGGGTGTTACCCGGCCGCTATGGCCGGGTCGGGCCATGTGGGTAAGCAAACCACCGGCCGGGTTTTTATTCTTTGCCCTTTTCACTCTTGAGTTCATATAGAAGCGAAGTTAATACAGACTTGACTTTCTCCTCATAGATCGATTCCACTACCACGCTTCCACCGCATTGAGGACATTTATCGTCAACTATTTTCCCGACATAGTCACCTTCACGGAACCCACGCTTAATCAGTATATTACATGATGTGCATCTTAGTACGCTTACTACGCGCTGCCCCGCTTCTCGCCGCTTTCTAGCAGTGGCAGCTAGCATATAGGTGAGTATCACTGCAGTAGAGAGGAGCACCACTATATATCCTATCAGCATGGACTGGTCTGTGGCCAGCATGGCTTAGACCACTCCCTCTAGCCTTACTGAGAAACACCGAGAGTGTTACCAACACCTACCACTATTACAGTGTCTCCAGGCCGTGTTGACTCGATTATCAGTTTTTTAACACGTTCAACTGCTTTCTCAACACCGTCAACAATCTCCTTCTTAATGGCTGTTATGGCTTCTTCAAGACTCATTTTAATAGCTATAGCATAGAGTGGGGCACCACGGGCTACTGCTACACGCTCAATACGTATCTTCTCCGGACCAGGATCGCCCATAGCTACACCAGTACCCTCAGCTATCGACCCTGTATCCTCGCCTTCGAGTTTTAGTGCCGCATCAACAGTTATTATAGCCGCCACGTTGCCTTGAAGCTCGTCGTTTACTATTTTTTCCACTGCTTCACCAGGTCGTCCAACAGTGCTGCCCGGCCCGTATGCTTTAACAATTATTACTTTACGTTCCTCGAAACAGTGTACGGTATATATTGTATCCTTTGTGATTTCGCGGGGCCCGGCTTCTACGGCAAGGGACTTCATGAGCCGGTAAGCTACTAATGGCCCAGCGGCATCACCTATAGGTATACCCTTGCTTATAGTCTTTATTGCGTCAAAGTAGGCTTTAGCTATTCTCATGTAGAATGGCATCATCATCCAGAGCTGTGCAACCAGCATAGCATTCTTGGTTTTAATACCTAGGAGCAGTACGTGTCTCACAAACTTATAAAGAGTGTTCAAGGCATTAGCTATGGCTAACAATGTCACAATGTTCTTCTTCTCTACATCGTTGACGTTCTGGGGTAGGCTACGAGCTACTATGTCTTCTATACGCTCTTCCTCCGTACGTAGTATCTTTTCAAGACGCTTTATGATGTCCGTAGGCTCTATCGAGACCGGTTCTATAACAAAATACTCTATTACAGTATTTACTACTTCATCGGGATCCCTTGCCCCGAGCTTTTCGAGCTTCTTACGTGCCTCGTCACGAGCTGTATCCCTATAGCTCTTGAGAAGTCTTAGCTTGGCCTCTATCTGGTTCTTCCATATCCTTACCTGCAGCCCCTGAGCTATGCCGAGGAACGCCATAATCGAGAGAACCGTAGACACAAGTATGCTTATCGCTATTATCCAGGTAGCTATGTCAGACGAAGAACCGGCGAAAGGCATTGTAGTGTTTACCGGCATCGCGCCCAGACCCTCATGGATGGCCGTATTTCATCACACTGCTCTATATTTGGAGCGCTTCCATTCCTACCAGCACCTGTAGCTCTAGGAACCTCACCTCGTCGTAACTATGACTTCACCACTACCCGTAATTACCACGGTATGCTCGAACTGTGCGACAATGCCTCTACCCTTCTCTATGAGTACTGGGTATTGCACCAAGTAGCCCATACGTGCTAGCTTCCTTAGACTCTTCCTAAGCGCGTCCACGTTCTGTTCTACATCTACTAGCCATCTCTCGTTGAAGGGGAGCGTCTTGAATCTCTCCTTTATCGCTTCCAGTACACGCCTAGCCCGCTGGTCGAGTCTCCGTCTCAGACTAGTACGTACGAGTGCATATATTGTTACTAGGTCTCCTTCATATACAAGCCCTGCCCCATTTGTCCCGAACGGCTCTATAGCATAGGCCTTTCCCGCCGAAAATCTCCCACGGGCGAGAACATCATAAGCGTTTGGAATGCTCTCGCCCGCATGTATGGTGTACCGGGCTAGACTATGTCCTCCGAGGTTGCTTATCGGCTTAAACCCCCTACTTGTTATTGCGTTCTCTATCGCTTTACCAACTTCTGCAAACTTTACACCTGGCTTGACCAGCTCTATAGCTCTAGATAGCGCCTCCTCTACAGCCTCGAGGAGCGGAGCCCACTTGTCGTCGAGCGACACTGTTACGGCCGTATCGGCTATATAGCCGTCAACATGGACGCCTATGTCGAGCTTAACAACCGCACCCTCGGGTATAGTAGACTCGTCCCCGACCAGAGGCGAGTAATGTGCAGCGATTTCGTTGACTGATATATTGCACGGAAAGGCCGGTGCAGCGCCTAGCTCTCTAGTCCTATTTTCTGCATATTCGCAGACATCGATAAGCCTTCTACCAGCCTCTATCAGCTTAACTGCTTCATCTCGTACTATTCGTGCAATACGCCCAGCTTCGATATACTTCTTAACAACATCTTCAT
>DQVR01000001.1 GCA_015661645.1 Pyrodictium delaneyi | reverse complement strand
GGACATCATTGCTCTCCTCTACGTCGGCTACGCCGAGACCGACCCGAAGACAAAGAAGCTACGCCTCACCAACGACGGCAAAGAGTTCCTAGAAAGGAAGGGCGTGGACCAGGAGTTCTTCGAGAAACTACGCGCTGCTGTAGAGGAGCTAAAGCCGAAGATAGCTGCGCTAGATGCACAGATAGAGCTTACAACGATACTCTCAAGGCCGAGGGCTCCTCGACGCCGCAGGTTCTTCTAACACCTCAATGCATTCACCACTATCTCACATATACGCGATTTGGCCGCCAACTAGTTTTTCGACGATGACACGTCTAGATGCTAGAGAAGCTGTCTACAAGAGCACTAGTCCTAAGCTACATTGGCGCCCAGCGCTACCCGTAGCACACGTGACCGCCCGTTTCGCACTTCGCACCATGCTCATGCATAATATTCTTGCTAAAGAGACAGAACGAAAGGTCTAAACTGACTCCTCTTACTGTACTGCTATCCTTTACTAACCTGCTATTACTCGGGCGCGGGGGTCAGGGACCCCGGCGACGCCGCAGAGCTGCGGAGAATTGGATGAGCCGGGCGACGAATTGCACGCCGCCCATCACTATCCTTGCTCGTGGCACAAGAGTGTTCGGCTACCTCGGCCTTAGTCCTGCGATGAAGAAGCCCTGCGTGTTGTGCACATGTGGTAGTAGTCTACGTACACGCTCACGGAACGTGTACGGCTTGTAGCCTGGCGATCCTGGTATCTTCGGGTCTTCCAGCTCCAGCTTATTGTAGAGTTCAGATATGTGTTCTTCTCCCTCGAATGGAAGTATACTACACACCGCGTATACTATGTAGCTGCTTCTGTACGCTAGTGCTTTTCTTAGCATTTCACGCTGCAGTTCGGGGAACCGATGGACCCATGCGGGGTCTTCTAGATGCATCTTTATCGCCGGATCCTTGCCCACGGCCCCGCTGCTGGTACAGGGGGCATCAAGTATCACCTTGTCCGGGATCAGCCGTAGCTGCAGCTCACGGGAATCCGCGTGGACTAGCTCTACGCGGTTCATGTCTACGCCGTAGAGCTTGAGAAGGCGCTTTGTGCGCTTTAGTCGCTCCCAGGAGACGTCTACGGCTATTATTCTGGCTCTGTTATCGGTTAGCTGCATTATTAGCGCGTCCTTTATGCCTGGGGCTGCCGCGAGGTCAAGTATGGTATCGCTGGGCTCTGGATGGAGCGCCTCCACAACGAGTGCTGAGGCCTTGTCCTGGAAGACTATCTCGCCCCGCCACATCTCGTCTAGATGGTGTAGAGGTTCACTGAAGTCCACGACTTCTAGCATGTAGAGGAGGTCTGGGTCGCGGCGGACCACTACACCTTTCTCTAGAAGCCGCACCGCCACCGTGTCTACGTCGGTTTTTAGCGTGTTCACTCGTATCCACCACTTCTCCTTGTTGAGTGCTGCTAGCAGCTTCTCTGTCTCGTGGCGCCCGAGTAGCTCTAGGAACACCTCAACGAACCACCGTGGAAACGAGTAAGTGACTGAGAGCTTCTCCGCCGCGTCATCGACACCGTCTAGTAGCTCTTCAACTGTCTCTATGCGGCGCGGTAGGCTCTTGACGAGCTTACGCCTTAAGCGTTCAACGCTTTCTATATACTGAGCTAGGTGCTCGGACTCGAGGCCCTTCAGCAGGAGCCAGAGTCTGGCCATACGCCGGGCACTCCCGCGGCTCCCATAGATCTTTTGCTCGGCATAACGGAGCAGATAGTAGTCCGACACAATGCCGTGCGAGACCCTATAGAGCACCTTAAGCGGCACGTAGTGTGCAGCCTTTTTGTACTCGCGCAGAGCGGCCTGGAACGCCCTATCATGGCTAACGTGTTTCGTCATTACTATGTGAAGCACTTTCGCGCTAAAGTCTATGAGACTTCTAGCAACCTTGTCCATTGGCGCACGCTGCACCTCCACCCTTGGTACACTCGGCTCCAGACCGGACTAGCAGGGAACCCCTAGCAGGAGCCTCGGCAATGCCAGCTAATCTGACTCCCTCCAGCCTACGGTAATAAAGGAGGCGAGCCAGCATATGTGGACTCTACTTGGTTGTGATGATAGGTGGGCTTACCAGAGCCCTTCACGAAGCCACGGAGGGCTGTGAAGAGTGTGGCCGTATCTGAGCCGGGACTGGCAAGTTCCTCACGCGACTGCTATTGTCAGCTAGTGCTCCTCTCAACAAGCTCCCTACCGTCGATGAAGGAAGTCTAGGAGTGTCTTCTGCCGATGGTCTGCAGACTTACTTCCTGTGTCCTTCGCCCTATACCAGCCAGGGGCAATCCGCTTCAGCGTCGACCATGAACGTCTTACGAACCATGGAGGCGTATGCGGCGAGCGGCGGTACGCCTCTCTGATCCATTCAAGTGTACCTGGGTCAGTTGGATACCCGGAACCGCGGACGCCGTAGACTTTCCGCAGCTCCTCTATCTCCTCGTCGCGCACGACCTTGGCTATAATGCTGGCTGCTGATACCGGTACGTACCTGGTATCTGCCTTTGGCTCGGCCACCACTACTCCTCTAAGTCCCGTTAGCCGCTTTACCTCTGCCGCCATCTTCTTAGCCGGGCCTACAGCGTCCATATAGACTACTTCTGGCTCACCATAGAGGCTCTTTACACGCTGTACTATGTACGCCATTGTTTCTATTTCGAGCCTATTTAGGTTAACCGTGTCTATAAGTGCGGGCGGCACCTTGACTATTACCGCATGCTTTACGAGCCGCATTATTTCGGGGAATAGCTCTTTACGCCTACTTGGCGTTAGATCCTTGCTATCGCGTACACCTAGCTCTGCAAGCTCTCTCACAGCCTTGAGCTCGATAGCTACTCCTGCTATGACAATCGGGCCTATTATCGGGCCCCGTCCCGCCTCGTCTATCCCTACTAGCAATCCTCTTCGAGACCGGGGCACTGCTGATAGCACCTTAGCGCATACTGTGCATCGTCGCCTGCTACGTGCCGCACTCATAGCCATAATTACTGCCGTATGCTATGCAAGCTGCCTCTTCGGGGTCTACAAGGCTTATGCCTGCTAGCCTATAACTGCGCAGCATGAGCGCTTGCTTAATAGGTTTTTCCGATATCCTTGCCTCCGGCCAGCACTCGTCATCGCGTAGTAGAAGTCTACACCCAAGGAGCACCTCCGCGTCGCCGTCCTCGCTTACTATAGCTATCGTTCTGACTGCACCTGCCTTCATACGGTCTAGACTCTCCGCGGCCTTGACCAAGCTCACGCAGTAATCTCGGATGGTAGCATGCATGCCAGAGGTCACATAGCTGTACAGCTCTCTGATACAAGCACTTTCTAGACCTAGCTGGACCGCGAGATCTATAGCGTGCTCCAAGACTGATGCCGCGTAGGCGTCTCCTCCCGTGAACGCGTCATCAATATAGCTTGCCGACTCTCTGCCTAGGTCTATCCCTGCCTCGCTTATCTTGGCTAGGTGTACGAGAGACCGTAGGTGAAGCGGGCTTTGTAGACGGCTAGCTACCCTCGCTAGGTCTTTTCCGCGCCATGCGCCCTCGACTATTCTGTAGGCCCCTTCGAGCAACGCCTCCCCACCATACCCTTCTACGAGGACGCTCTGCTCCCTAGCAAGGCTCCGGATCCATGCCACTATGCCTAGCAGCGAGAATAAGGTCGGCGCGTCATTCGGCATGAGGGGGTATATCTCGACGCGCTGAACGCCGAGAATCTGGTAGGCTTCTTTCCGGCTGAGAGCATCCAGTGCCGGTGCTACTATCAACACTACGTCGTATACAGTGGCTCTCCTCGATACTCTGCCCTCTATTGGCCTAAAGTCTACCGGCATAGCGCTGCGCCGCTCCCTCTGCAGCGGGCTCGGTTACCGTTATGGAGGCTCAGCCTAGTATGCGGTCTGCATTGGTAATGAAGTAGGTATGAGAAGGATCTACGCTCCCGGATTCCACATCATAGCCTCCGCCAGTCTAGCTAGCGTAGAGGGGGTTTATTCGGATTCAGTGCCCTGCTGCAGTTCTACCTTGGCTGGGCTACGGTTTTCTCCCTCTGTTTGTTCGAGCTTCTCTAATACTGCTGGGAACACCGACCCTACTATATCGTCAAGGGTTATTACGCCTTTATATCTGTACACGGCGTCAACTACTATAACGTAATCCGTACCATATATTATCATCTGCTCTAGAGCTCTTGACACGCACTCGCCGACCCTTACCATTGGGGCCTGGGATAGCGACACTTCGGCTACCGGCTCGTTCGAGCGCAATGCATACCTAAGGTCAAGGCCAGCGTATCCTGGGTCTAGCACACCAACAACATGACCTGCTTCATCCACTATAGGGACTACGTGCTGCTTATTGGCTATCATGCGGCGTACTACTTCGCGTAATGGCTCGTCCCAGCTCGCTGTTATGTATCTCCTGCTTGCGAGCTTCTCTACACGTATACAGAGGCCTTGCTCGCGTATTATCTGTAAGAGGGACTCAGCTGTAAACAAGCTTGGCGGTATGGACTGGGGCAGCTGTGACTCTACGATGCTTATACCTCGTGTAGCGAGTGAGGCTGTGAGAGAGGCTACTAGCGCTGGCACGATGAGCACTGGTGTACCGCCTATCTCTGCTACTAGGAAGGCAAGGCCTACTGGAACCTTAGAAGCTGCCCCGAAGAGGGCGGCCATGCCCAGGTAGGCGTATAGCGCGGGCTTTACATCGGTATAACCGGCTACAAGTAGTCCAAAGAGTTCGCCAAGCATTGCTCCAGCGAAGAGCCCGGGCGCTAGCAGGCCGCCACTGCCTCCGCTTCCAACCGTGAGTGCTGTTGCTATTATCTTAAGCAGTGCCAGCATAAGTAGGGATGCAAGCATACCTATATCTAGTCCACCGAACGATGTAGCTACTATCCCTAGTCTCTGTTCTTGGAAAGCCTCTAGCATTCTAGCAAGGAGCTCCTCTCCTGTGCCAAGTATATGCGGCACAAACACGCCTATGACGCCCACAACCGCGGCCCCTATCACGGGCTTCACGAATATACTGATTCTCTTCCTCTCAACTAACTCGTTTAGACCCTCCTTTATCCTCTGATACATATACGTGTAGAGATATGCAAACGGCGCTATGAATAATCCTAGCAGTATGTAAGAAGCCATAGCGTCAAAGCCGTAAACGTCCAGCATATCGCCTACACTTATTGATGGGAGCTTGTACTCTGGACCAAGTATATGCAGTGAAAAGCTGTATGCTATCACCGAGGCAAAGAGAGCCGGCACCAGCGCAGCCGTCTCCATATCCCTCTCGTAGAGCACCTCTATAGCGAATATGGCTGCACCTACCGGGCTCTGGAATATGAAAGAAAGTGCCCCTGCAACACCGGCTATGAGCGCTATTTTTCTCTCCTCAACGCTCAGCCGCAGCACATTTGATATGAACGAGCCTGCTGCGCCCCCTATCTGTACAGATGGCCCCTCCGGTCCACCGCTGCCCCCACTCCCTAAGAGTAGCGCCGAGGCAACAGCCTTCACAAGCGCTACCCTTGACCTAACATTGCCTGCCTCGTGGTGATAGGCATCAACTATAGCGTCTGTCCCACCACCCTCTGCCTCAGGAGCCCACCGGTATACCACGATACTCGCTAGAGCTGCACCTAGAACTATCGTAAGAGGTACTAAGAACTTGTTATGCCCTTCCAGAGCTATTACTGAGTAGTCGGATACACCACGCAATGCAAGCGACGGCTCTAGGCCATGTATATACGCCATTATGGCTGTAACGAGCCTCAGCATAACGTAGAAGACGCCTATAGCGAGAGAGGAGACTATAGCAGTAACTGTACTTATGAGTAACCATCGCTCTACGTAGCCTAGCTGCTCGTTTACAGCTTCAATTATCCTACTAAGTCTCTCTGGCACACGTACGCCCAGCTTCATCACTTTCTACCCTTTCATCAGCGTCAAGACCAGAGCTTTCCTAGCCCCTCATCAAGGAGTGCCGCTGAGTTGAATAAGAGGAGTATCCCCGGTACCCACGTCGCTCGGGGATAGATTACCGGGGTGAGCAGGCTGTGTCAACCACACCTCTAGTAGATATAGTTAGACTAATAGAGACTGGTGTCGAAGAGGCACGCAAGGCTGTAGAGGCTGGCAGATTTCACGTCAAGGTATACGCTCTTCCAAGGCCAAGACTCCGCATCAGGAGCCCCAAGAAGAAGATCATAGACGTGGACGAGGGCAGGATTGCTAGACTAGAGTACGCGCTTATACGCTCGCTACTAGCCGCCAAGTCAAGGAACTCCAAGCCAACCTTCAAGGAGTTCGCCGAGCTAGCCGGCGACTACAAGGCTGCTGCAGCCTATATAGCCGCACTATGGCGTAGCGGGCTTGTCGAGTTCGACGACTCGACCAAGGCTGTTGACATATACTCCGCGGCCATGTCTCTGAGCCAGAAGGGCTACGAGAGGAGGATAGCACGTGCACTAGACGCCACGTTTACGCTAAAGGCCGAGAAGCTGGCAGAGCTGCCTGCTGACCAGCTGTTATGTGTCCAGAAAGAGGGCCGGATATACTGCCGCTATACGGTGACTAACACTGCTAGGAGCCAGGCCAAGGCGCAAGTAAAAGCATTCAACGATACAATAGCCAGCTGATGCACCGTTTTATCCCTCCCTAGACTCTAGGCCACTAAGCGAACACTGTTTCTACGCCCCATAACCCAAGTATACTTCTGTCCACCCGTTGAGATACATGTACTTCCCTGGCTACGATACCTGCATGTCCTATTTTGACAGACTACTTAATGCCCCGGAGCTAGACCAGGCTGGTACTACGGGTAAGGCGTGCTATGGCGCTGAAGCTGAGATGGTGGCTGCATGCCTGCTTCGAGATAGAGGCGGCCGGTAAGAAGCTGGTAATAGACCCCCACGACGGGGGTAGCCTGGGTGTCGGCTTCACGGCGCCCAGGGTGACAGCAGACTATGTCCTGGTTACACACGAGCACTACGACCACAACGCTATAGAGATGGTATCTAGCGGAAGCACCACTGTTATACGGGAGAGGACCGGGGAGTTCGAGCTAGGACCATTCAGGGTTAAGGGCATTAGGCTCCCTCATGACGAGTTCGGGGGGCGTATCCGAGGGTTTGTCACCGCATACCGTGTAGAGGTGGAGAGCATCAGCATAGTTCATCTAAGTGATTTGGGCCGCGTGCTCGAGGAGGAAGAGGTTAACAAGATAGGTAGAGTAGATGTTGCGCTAGTGCCTGCTGGCGGTGTCTATACTCTACATCCACGCCAGGCACTGGAGGTTGCTGAGGCGCTTAGCGCGCGGATAGTGATACCCATGCATTATTGGCTTCCCGGCATGCAGCTCCCTTTAGAGCCCCTTGACACTCTTCTACGCTACGCTAAGAAGTGGCGCGTGGTGCGCCTAGACTCCAATACTGTTGAACTATCGCAGGAGGATATACCGGAGGAGAAGACCATAGCCGTCCTAGCACCGCCTAGCTAGGGTGTTTGGAGCGAGGCTGAGTCTTTTGCAGCTGCACAGCCGCTGCAGCAGCGACGTGCTCGTAGCGGAGGGGCTTGTAAAGAAGTTCAAGAGGGGCCCTATGATAGGCCCTATTTCGCTGCGTATAGGCCCGGGCTCTGTCTTCGCCCTTATAGGCCCCAATGGCGCGGGGAAGACAACAACTATACGCATGATACTAGGGATATATAGGCCCGATGCCGGCCATGTGAGAATATGCGGCGTTAATCCCTACACTGGTAGAGGAGCACATGGCCTAGCCGCGTATGTCCCCGAAGAGACCGCTGTCTACCCACGGCTTACAGGCTACGAGCACCTATGGTTTTATGCTGGCCTCTATACCGGGGACCCAGGCGAGACTAGGCGTGTCGTTGAGCGGGCCGCTGCGTTGACAGGGCTTGGCGAGGCGCTTACTAGGCCGGTTGAGGGCTACAGCAAGGGTATGAAGAGAAAGTTGTTACTAGCGCTAGCTCTTGCTCTTAACACCCCGTTCCTGGTCCTTGACGAGCCCACCTCGGGGCTAGACGTCTACAGTGCTGTCCGCATACGCCAGCTTATAAGACGCGCAGCCGAGGAGGGGCGCGCTGTTCTGGTTACTAGTCATAACATGCTCGAGGTCGAGAGGATAGCTGATAAAGTGGCCTTCATAGCCGAGGGCAAGATCGTTGACGAGGGGCGGCCGGACGAGCTGATACAGAAGTATGGTGCTAGAGACCTAGAGGAGGCTTTTGTTAAGGCTGTTCCGCGGCAGCGGTAGGGAGCAGGCCGGGTTAGAGGGGCGCTGAGTATGCCTGGTTTCCCGCTTGGTTATCGCCTGGCAGTACTCGTTAAGAAGGAGGCTCTAGAGCTGCTACGTGACCGCCGTAGCCTAGCGTTAATGATGATATCGGCATTCTTGTTCCCTCTCCTAGGACTTCTCGTAACCGGGCTCAAGACCCAGCAGGCCGCGCTTGTAGCCATAGTCGTATGCGACGAAGGCATGCCCGCCAGGGAGCTGGCCTCTAGACTCTATAGCGCTTTTAACGAGAGTCCGGGGTTTAACGCTATACTAGGGCGCGGGCCCGGCTGCACTCCGCCAGAACAAGCGGTAGCTGCTATACTTATCCCGGACGGGTTTAGCAGGAACGCTACCAGTATTGATGCACCCATCGTCGTGAAGGTCTACCGGGTTGTGGGAAACCCTGCAGCCGACGAGGCTATACAACTGGCATATAGCGTGATGAGCGGGTTCTCCCAGGACATTGCCCTACAGCGGGTTAAAACCCTAGCGAGCCTAGCGGGTAGGCACGTCGAAGCTGAGTATGTGCTCCACCCTCTGAGGGTAGTCTCTGAGACAGTCACGAAGGCCGGGCAGCGGGCTACACCGGAGCTAGAGGAACGAGCAACAGTTGCGAGGTTTCTAGCATTCTCTGTGTTCTTTATACTCAATCCTGCGGCCATAGCTGTTGCCGACTCTATAACTCGGGAGCGTGTACGCGGTACCGGCGAGCTGCTCGTGATAACACCGCTCACGGGTACTGAGCTTGTGCTCGGTAAAACTCTGGGTTCAATGACCGCGGCGCTTATAGCTGGCGGGCTAGACACTATAGCCGTTGTAGCCTACGTTAAGACTGTCTCAGCAGCCGTCGGTCCTAGTCTTATAGCCTTCCACGCAGCGCAAGTAGCTCTGGCGGTAATGGTTACAGCCGCTACAACAATGCTAGTCACCATGCTCGTCCCGGGGCAGAGGGCTGCCACGCTGACAGCGAGCATCGTGACCGGGACTGCCGTCATGGTGTTCTTCTCCATACTGTTTGTAGACATAAGCACGCTGCCAACTTGGATTAGACTACTACTTTATACCATACCGTACACGCATACTGCACAAGCTATCGAGAGTTATGCGCTAGGCGATACTAGGGTAGCACTCACGCATACCCTAGTAATAGTCGCATTAGCCTTTGTCTCTGTGGCTGTTACGGCGCGCCTATACAAGCCAGAGAGACTAGTAAAACAGGACTAGGGCGTCGCATAGCCGGTTATACGGGATGATGCAAGCGCTAGTCTAGACCCCCTAGATGAACCCCCGGTGACCGGCTGCCGCTACTTAGCCGCGGCGCCGGGATGAGCAAGGAGGCCGTGCTGACCTTCTAGAGCCAGCTGCGTGGACACTAGGACACGCCTATGACTATAGCTTGCATCCACTTAGCTCCAAGCACTTTCCTTATTGTCTTGTATCCTTGGTCGCGCAGGAGAGCCTCTATGCCAGCAGGGTCTGTGAATGGAGGATGAACCTCCACTATTACCTGCCTAACTGCGCTAGGCGTCAATACACCGCCTTCTACAGCGTGTTCTAGGACTTCCTGTTCCGCCCCCTCTATGTCGAGCTTAAGAAGGTCTATGAAGCCGACACCGTGGTCTGCAAGTAGTTTCTTTAAGCCTATAGCAGGAATAGATAATGTTTTCACTAGTTCATTACCCATCATGTCCACATAGTACGAGTACGTAGTAGTGTTGACCCACGGCTCGGTTACGTATATTTTCCGGATACAGTATTCACACCCGCTTAGTGCCCGTGGGTCAACACGCGCCACGTTCTCAAGCATATTCAGTTCCAGGTTCCTGTATAGTGCTCTCCTTGCAAGAGGGTTTGGCTCAACTGCTATAACTAGCCCATCACGCTGCATAGCAAGTGCTGCCCTTACCGTAAAGAAGCCCAGATAGGCTCCTCCATCGACCACTGTGTTGCCCGGTTCAATACTGACAAGTGAGCCCACTTGGTAGTCGTTAATACAGTAGATGTGTAGTAGATTAGCCCACGCCTCTGGCAGCTGGCTGCACGGCACCATGAAGGTTGCTTCTCCAAGCTTTATCTCTAGCTCACCCTTGCATCCATGGATAGTAGCATCGAGCAGCTGCTCCGCCATCTCGCTTCCTATACAGCCCCTGGACGAGGCCACAAGCCATGCAAGGTACTTGTCGTCTCTTATCTCGGCGGCGCCCTTATCACACAATGTATCCCGGCCCAAGACTCTCCCGCCACAGCCGTCGACCAGTATAGCTCCCTTCTACCTAGCCGTCCCCACGGGCCAGCATATATAGTGGAGCCTTGATCTACCGGTTATTGCTGACACTAGGCGCCTCTAAGCGCTACCGAGTGGGGATGAGGGCTGGGGGCTCCACGAGCCCCCTTCTAGAAGGGCTATGAAGAGGAGTCCCATCACCGACCCTCTCGAGTTTCCCCGTATCTCGGGTAAATGAGTTACCATAATAACGCCTTCTAGTGGCTATAGCAACTGTCCCCGGGAATGATGAGCTGGGCCCTTACGGTTGCCCTCCGAAGACTCGTACGGGTCGGTGTGGACGGTTTCGCGCCCTGACCCACAGCACTACATGGCGGGGACTATGGTATGCGGGCTAGGATCGTCGAGTGCAGTAACGCCTCAGGTTCAGTGCGAGCCACGCCATCTCTATGGGACTCAATGGTTAAGATCGTCACCGTGGCTGTTCGTGGAGGTGGCGAAGTAGACAATGTTAGACGGGAGAGTAGGTGCATTCGTGGCCTCCTTAGGGCGTTACAGGGACTAGGTTATCGCGTTGACTGGGTCTCTTCAACACGTGTATCACTGCAGGAGGATGAAAGCCAAGCCCAGGCCAGGATTACTATCGACACTTCATGTGGCCTGCTCGCGCCGGGTCTAGTAGCTCCACTGGCTGCTGTACGCCTACCGCCGGGAGGCCAGCTAGTTGTTAGAGGTGCTAGCGAACACATAATACCGCTTAGCGTGAGACACGTAATAGAAGCAGTGATAGCAGTAGGTGGACGGGCATGGCCCGGCGGGAGCCTCTCAAGGCTAGTAGTAGTTGAGCCTAGTGCGTATAGCCCTCGCGGGCGTATAGCCAGGCTGTATAGTCCACCCGGCTTTATAGCTGCCGGCGTCGTTGCCGCGCTCGCCGCGGCAGGCGGTGGCAGGCTAATAACATATGGCACTGGAGTTAGAGGCGCAAAGAGAATGACTGCAATGATACGTGCCCTTAGGCTTGCCGGCTTCGAAGTAGCAGAAAACAGTACTGGTATGCTAGTTACCCCCGCCAGTAATGGTTCAGAGACGCTAACAGCAGAGCCGGGTATCCATGAAGCAGCTCTATTGATGGCGCTTGCCTCTCCATGCATAGGCGGCGAGATATTACTCGAAGGCCTACCAAATCGGGACGAGGACCTATCCGGGCTAGAGTACATGCTAAAAGCTACAGGATTTAACGTAGAAAGGAAGTGTAGCAACAGTTCGTGCAGTATACGTGTAGACTCGTTTGAACCCGCCTCAACTGTCATAGCCGTCCATGATGATCCAGGCTTCACATTGTTCGGTATAGCTTATACTGCTTCATGGTCTAGGCTCGTTGTTAGCGGGCTACGAGTTGCAGCACTAGAAGGCCTAGTGGATAACAAGCTCGACGTGTTCCTCCAACAGCTCGGCGTTAGTGCCTTCTACGAGAACGATAGCGACAAACTCGTGGCTAAAGCCGAGGAGCCTAAAGAGCCTAGGAGAAGACTTCTCGAATGCAGCGAGCCGGCGTATTGTGTAGCTGCATTGGCTAGGCTACTCCGGGTTGGAGACGGCGTAGTAGAGGGCGTCGAGAGAATAGACGACGCGGCACCAGGTGTCTTAGAGGCTCTCATCTCTCTCGGAGTAGGTGTGGATATAGCGTAGGCACTAACTATTATGATACCATATGTGTCTTCAACAACGGATGCCGAGAAAAACTGGTTTTAGCTAGACGGCATAAATGTGTACCCTTCCATACTGCGTAGCCTGGAGCTGAACGTGGCTATCTTCTGTATACGGAGCTTTTCCGCTACTGCTAGCGTTATTGCATCGCTGAGGCTTAGGTCATGCTTCTTTGCCAGCTCCACTGCCTTTGCTATGTCGTCCATGCCTACTGTGTAGACTGTAAGCCTCCCGGTCCTGCTTAGCTGAGATAAGTATGCTGCAAGCTTTTCTACGGCTTCTAAGGCCTTGGTTCTCACTTCCTTGCTGGATGCTAGCTTTTCTATACTCTCTGCCACGCTTGCTCCGGTGGCAGCGCTCGCAGCAGCCACAGCAGCCTTGGAGAGAGCCTCGAGTACTGCTGTACTTGGTATTACCAGGTCTTCGCTGCCTTCTTCAGCACGACTGAATATATTGACTGCGAAGTCTGCACCAGTCTTGCCTAGTAGGAGCCTTATGAGTACTGTAGAGTCTACCAGTATTGGGCCGACCATTGTGCTACACCTCCATCACGCTTTAGCCTGGGAGAACAAACTTGTCGATCTCCTCAGCCTCAATATCAGCTTCTATGATGCCACGGAGTTTCTTGACGTCTGGCGCCTTAGAGTAGTATATGAAGAGCTTCATAGCCTCTCTAATGGCCTCGCTCCTTGATAGGCCGTGCTCCTGGGCTACTCTATCAAACTCCTGTAGCAGCTCCTGGGGGACGCGAACGTAGATGGCCGATGCTGTGCTCAAGGATCAATCACCTATAATGTTTTCATTGCCTTCTTGCTCGGGTATAGAGGAGAAGGCAAACCCAATATATACTTTTATATACAAATAGTGGTCCAAT
>DQVR01000076.1 GCA_015661645.1 Pyrodictium delaneyi | reverse complement strand
GAGGCGTTCCTCGAGACCCCCTTTAGCTAGGTCCCAGTTCACGCCATATACTTCTACCCAGCCCCGATAGTAGGGTGGACGTCCCTCGAATAACCTTATGTAGGCAAGGTGCTGGCCCTTGTAGAGAACCTCAATGTCGTACATCTCGCGTATCTTGGGCTTCCGTAGGTCTACAACCTGGAGCCCCATGGACATCAGTAGTGCCTTAAGGGAGTCTACTCTCCCCAACGCCAACACACCTAGGGCGACGGACAAGCTGCACGGACACCCATCAACCGACTCTTGATATAAGCACGGCTACGTCTATTACCCCTAGAGTTATGACTCGGGGGCTATCTGCCGCGCTTCCCGATCCTCGTGTCAGGCTACGCCCGGTACCATACTCTATTTTCAAGCTCTCTTATAGGCGCCCTGGCTGCTGCGAAGAGCCTAGTGTGCGTATTATACTAGCTATACTACACGAGTCCGGAGTCTTTTACCAATAAATCTCGCCAAAGGGCACTGTAGTATATCTCGATAGCAGTGACTGTGGCGAGAGAATACACACTGAATGCATGATATGATGCTGTATAGCGGGTCTATTCAAGTCCCTAAGTACCGTTACAAGCGTGTGCTCTCCTACAAGGCCTAGGCCGATGTAACGGAGCTGTCGTGTTTATGGCCTGGTACCCGAGTGAAGAAGCATGACCAGAACGAGGGAAGGGTAGTGGGGGTTTGGTGCCGCGGCCGGGATTTGAACCCGGGTCACGGGCTCGAGAGGCCCGCATACTTGGCCGGGCTATACTACCGCGGCACTACCGCGCAGCTGCGGTGTCATCCAGGTTAATGGGTGCCGTAACAAGCTAGGGGTTTATATTCTTTTCCTTATTCTTAGAATGCATGTACCTCGTGTACACGAAGTCTACGAGCATACTGGCTATCGCTATCTGTGCAAGATCTAACATAGCAGAGGCGCGGCCGCCCCTATCTATGAAGACGTCGAATAGAGGCTTCACGACGAGCTGTAAATCGTATGTGGCTGTGTATGTCCTGATATAAGTAAGATGAAATACTGCTATAAAAAGTACTAGTACTCTACGTAAGCTTGGCAGTATGTCGAGGCTTGAGAGTATAAGAGTTGCTACAATGACGAGGAGTGTGATACCTTGTATAAACGATATTGTGGCGCTTGGTGGTAGCATACCGCTGTACGCGTATGCTATCAAGCTGTGTCACCGTTATGTCGTAGAGGCGTTGATACGGCAAGTACCCTCCTTCGACGGTCTGGTGTCTTCTGGAGGCTAAATTAGGTTAAGCATGTCGGCGGCTAATGCTAGGAAGTGTGATACTACGGTCCACGTTTCTAGCGGGTTACCGTGGTAGATGCTATAAATTCTTGTAGCAAGTTCCTTGGTCTCAGATGTGAAGTCTCCATGGGGAAAGGCGCCGACTATTATTGCGGTGTTGGGTGCGTTCTCCAGCGTCTCAGCTACGATTTCTCTTACCCGCTTAGTTTCCCCGTCTTCGGCCAGAAGGATTACATATGATGCGTTTATTTCTTCGAGGAGGCGCTTGAGTGTCATCGATTTTATCCACAGTAGCGGCTTACCTTGTGGAGGCACCTGGCCTTCTTGGAATAGCTGTTCTATCAACCCGGTAAAGCGATTATAATTACGCGGTATTCTCGTGGAAGGGTCAACGAATATCACGTAGTCGTTCAGTGTATGTATGTAGACCTCCAGTAAGCCCTCCCTATTTAGTGGACTGCTTAGTGCCTCGAGGAGAGCCACGTGTACTATGTCTGGCCTCCCGCGCTTCTCCGCGTTGGGGAGTTTCCTCATGGCGTGATGGTGGACGCTGCGGTCTAGCAGTATACTACCGGGTGGTTTTCCTCTTCTCCTCGCGTGCCTGTATACTGCTGGATGACCCCATATCTCGCGCGGCACGGTTTCTAACGCTGCCTCGGCTAGTATCAGCTTTAGATTGTGTTGTGTACGCAGCCTATTAGTGGTCAAAGCTGTACATCCCCTCGGGGGTCTGGCTCAGAGTGCCTCGGAGAGCTAGGACCTCTAAGGACATTGCCCGAGATATCGGTATACAATCTATACACAAGCTATACGTGTTGGCTGTGGAGGCTGCTAGGAGAGGCGAGATCGAGTACTCCCGAGCATTGTTGAGGGAGGCTGACGAGATTAGGAGGCTTCTCAGGCTCGCGAAGCCGGTGTTACTTAGGCGCGGTGTTTGTCGTAACTGCTGGGCTCCTCTGGTCCTTGGCCTTACTGCCAGGGTGCGTCTCGTACGTGACGGCAGGGTTACGAGGCGTGTGGTGACATGCCTTATATGCGGGTACAAGCACCGCTACATTGTCAGGGTTAGGAGGTACGGAGTACATGAGGAACCTCGCGAGGCTGAAGGAAATAGTGCAACAGGGGCCCGCCGACGTAATAATAGGCAAGAATGGGCTTAGCGAGGGGGTGCTCAAGGAGATAGACCGCAGGCTCAAGGAGAAGGGCGTGGTGAAGGTTAAGGCGCTTCGCGCAGCCGTCAAGGTGACTGGGCTAGATCGTAGAGAGCTTGCACGCCGAGTAGCAGAAAAGCTGGGTGCACGCCTCCTTGACGTCAGAGGCCGCACCTTCGTACTCTATAGGCCCCAGCCTCGGCGTAGACGGGAGGAGCCTGCTGGAAGGAATAAAATACAGTCTGTAAGGGAGCGGAGCGTAGCGGGGAGGAGAGCAAGATGGTCACGGCGCTAGAGGTTCCAGCCGACCTGCTTATAGAGCGCGTAGCACAGAAGCTTAAGCAGATGCCGCAGATAAGGCCGCCAGCATGGGCCTACTACGTGAAGACTGGCGTTCACAAGGAGAGGCCGCCAGAGGACCCCGAATGGTGGTACTATCGTGCAGCATCAATACTACGTAAACTGTATAAGCGTGGCACGCCGGTCGGCATAGAGCGTCTTCGTACAGCCTATGGTGGCCGTGTGAACCGTGGTGTAGCGCCGGAGCACTTCGTCAAGGGCTCTGGCTCTATAGTCAGGAAGATACTGCAACAGCTAGAGCGTGCAGGGCTAGTAGTCAAGGTACGCGGCAAGGGTCGCACACTGAGCCCTAGAGGGCGCAGCCTGCTCGACAACACGGCATATGAGATTATGAAGGAGCTTGCTGAGAAGAACCCGGCGCTGAGGAAGTACCTAGCCTAGATACGTGGACGTGTCTTACGCATTGCGGCCACTATCCTCGCTGCATGGTTTCTTGTCCACGTTCTCGCGGCGAACGGTTCTCCGCCTAGTACTCCTCGGCCCTAAACGCTAAGTATAGCTGCTCTAGCGCTCTCTGCACTGGGGGTGTGACGCGTAATGGCGGAGTTCTACGACGATGAACTTGAGGCTATCAAGCGTAAGAAGCTAGCAGAGCTTCAGCGCCGTCTGCAGATGGAGGAGGAACTGCGGCGCCGCCAGCAGGAGGAGGCGGCGAGGAGAGATGCGCTCCTACGCGCTATACTGACGCCTAAGGCTAGAGAGCGTATTGCTAACGTGAAACTAGTGCGGCCAGAGCTAGCTAAGATAGTTGAGGACAATATTATAGCACTCGTACAGGCAGGCCAGCTACAGCCACCGGTGGATGAGGAGACGGTAAAGAAGCTCCTGGAAGCTATATATGAGAGGACTAGGCGTGAGCCACGTATAAGGATTAAAAGAAAGTAGGCGATAGGGCAGCGGCGTGGGGGTGCGCTACGGGTATGGCACATTTTAAGCCACTTGGCAAGAAGCTAAGACTAGCTAAGGCGCTTAAGCAGAACCGTGCAGTACCCATATGGGTGGTGATAAAGACTAATAGGAGATTCCGTGACCACCCCAAGCGCAGGCACTGGAGGAGAGTTAAGCTAAAGGTCTAAGCCCTCACCTTGTTGCCGTGACGGCTCTAAAGGGGTGTAAAGCCGTGCCAAAGGAGAAGAAGGAGGCTGTCTATACGATCCCTCTAGCCCGCGTCTACTGGGGGCGCCGTGTTAACCGTGCAGCCCGCGCAGTGAAGCTAGTAAGGAAGTTCATAGCGAGGCACTTTGGCGTAAACGTGTCAGACGTGATAATACATAATAGCGTGAACGAGTATATATGGTCTAGGAGCATAGAGAAGCCACCGCGCCGTATAACAGTAAAGGCTGTTAAGGACCAGGAAACTGGCAAGGTCAAGGTGTTGCTAGTTAGACAGAAGAAGACTGTTGCGGCCAACAAGTAGCTAGCATCCTTATTGTTTTGCCTCTTGCTAAGCACTGGCCTGCAGTACTCTCATGTCTTTGAGCAGCTTTACGGTGGTTTAGGCATTCACGGTATTGCTATGTAGTGTTCCTATCTTAAGGATTCTTGATAGTTGGCTGGGTGTTCCTCTTTGTAGCAGACAGTTCTATTACCTCTCCTAGTGGTACGCAACCGTAGTACTGGGGACGCTGATTGATAGAGTACATGAATGTCCATGGGAACCCCAATATAGGTGTATACATATTCGCTAACAACAGAATAGCGTTGGTGCCTCCCACCATAACTGAGAAGGATAAGAAGAAAATAGCTGATGTGCTAGACGTTGAGGTAGTAGCTGTAAAGATAGCCGACATGATAATAAATGGCGTCATGATTGCTGGAAATGATAAGGGGCTTCTTCTACCGAGGATTGTAAAGCCAGAAGAGTACGACAGTCTGAGGGAATACATAGGCGACAAGATACGGCTTGAGGTCCTCGAGATACGCCAGACGGCGCTTGGAAACCTAATAGCGGCTAATAATTATGGTGCACTAGTATCGCCGACTATAGACAAGTCGGCGGTAGAGAAGATAAAGCAGGTGCTAGGTGTAGAGGCCGTCTATCAGCGACACCTTGCAGACATACCGACGGTAGGTTCGATGATAGTTGTCACTAGCCGTGGTGGTGTTGTACACCCAGGTATAAGCGAAGAGGAGATAAAGCTTCTGAGCAATATATTCCGTGTAGAATTCGCTACAGCGACTGTAAACTTTGGACTCTACTTTGTGAAAGCGGGGCTGGTAGCTAACGATAAAGGCGCGCTTGTAGGCGATGAGACAACAGGCCCCGAGCTTATGAGGATTCAGCAAGCCTTAAGACTCAGAGACTGAGCCGAGGGGCTTGAACCGGGGGCTGTGGTATGGGCGACGTGAAGTTCTTCCTCGTGGAGGGTAGAATGCTGATACGTCCTCACAAGATGCCGGAGTGGTGGAAGTTCAGAAAGTACGTGAGAGCGCTAAAGCCGGAGCACGCGGTCGAGAAGGTACTGTCGGAGCTAGGTAGCAACCATAAGATAAAGAGGTATCATATAAAGATTGAACGTGTAGTCGAGGTGCCGCCGGAGGAGGTGCCTGACCGCAGCCTAGTAGCGCTAGCTAATCTCACTAGGTGGATAAAGCCTTGAGTAAACAGCAGACGATAACTCTTGAAGAGGCTATCGAGCAGCTAACGCTTCTCGAGAACCAGATAAAGCAGTTGCAGACAGCTGCAGCTGAGCTAGAGGCTAGGCTTCTTCAGCTCTCATCGGTGGAAGAGGCGATAATGGGTATACAGGGTGGCGTTGAGGACGCCCTAGTTCCTCTAGACTCTAGAGGCGGTGTTCTCGTCCGTGCATCGATAAAGCCGCTGGAGAGGGTAGTAGTCCACGCAGGCCTCGACATATTCGTTGAGGTGTCCCGCGAGAAGGCGCTTGCGTTCCTGCGTGAAGAGAGGGCCTCCATGTCAAAGCTGCTAGATGCCTATAGGAGGGAGCTAGCTAAGCTTACTCAGTACTATACTGCTCTACGCTCGGCAGTAGAGCAAGCTCTACAGACAGAGCAGCCGGCAAGACAGTAGCAGATACTAGCGCGCCCTAGCCACACTAGCGGTGCCGACGTCTCGGCTCGACTGGTTCTGCTCGCCTTCAATGGCTCCTTCGCGCCGGTTTTCTCGCCCAGGGTGGCTAGCGTCTCTAGGCCCTGGCACGTGTCTCCATATGGCGTCGGCTTTTACTAGCACTGGTCAGCTGTGGGCCATTAGGGTGATGGAGATGGTATTCGGCAAGCTTAAGAGGGCGTTAAAGAAGTTTGTAGATAATGTAACAGAAGTCGTTGCAACAAAGGAGATAAGTGAAGAAGACCTTGAGCCGATACTTGAGGAACTCGTAATAAGTCTCGCCGAAAGTGATGTGGCGTTCGAAGTTGCTGAAGAGATTGCTGCTAAGCTACGCGAAAAGCTTGTTGGCAGTAAGATACCTAGGTTTAGCAGCCTGCGAGACTATGTGATAAAGGCTCTTGAGGACTCTATAACTGAGGTACTCAGCCGGGGTTATCGCCAGCTAGACCTCGTTACCGAGGCTGCTAAGCGTTCGCCGGATAATCCGCTTAGGATAGTATTCTTTGGGGTGAACGGCGTAGGCAAGACTACTACTATAGCCAAGTTTGCCTACATGTTCCGTAGCCGCGGTGTCACCCCGGTTATAGCTGCTGCCGACACCTATCGTGCGGGGGCACAGGAGCAGCTCAGAAAGCATGCCGAGAAGCTTGGTGTGCCATTTATAGGCGGACGCTATGGTGCTGACCCTGCATCGGTTGTCTACGATGCTATAGAGTACGCGCGTGCTCGCGGTTATCGTGTAGTGTTGATAGATACAGCTGGCCGTCTGCATACAGACACAGACCTCATGGAGGAGTTGCGTAAGATAACCCGTGTAGCCAAGCCCGACTATCGCGCATTAGTGGTGGACTCGCTCACCGGTAACGATGCCGTAGACCAGGCTAGGTTCTTCGACGAAGCTGTGGGCATAGACTTCATAATACTTACAAAGGTTGACGCCGATGTCAAAGGTGGTACGGCTTTAAGCGTGGCTGCAGCGACCGGAAAGCCTATACTCTTTATAGGCGTTGGCCAGGGCTACGAGGACCTAGAGCCCTTTGAGCCCCGCCGCTACGCGGAGAAGATACTGGCAGACCTTAAGCAGGAGGCTGGCTGAGCCTCCGGCAAAGCTTACATTTCTAAGCCGTGTGCGTAGCACCTACTGCGTGGGGTAGTGTTATGGCTATAAAGGAGAAGGAGAGTATCATAGATTATGTGAAAACGACTCTGCACGAATGGAAGCTTGTGCTCCAGCGTGTAGAAAAGCCGGACAAGACAGAGTACATGCAGGCGGCAAAGGTGGTTTGGCTCGCCATACTCCTTGTAGGCTCTGTGGCCTACATCATACACTTCGTTGCTGCAACACTACTTGCAGGCTGAGCTACGGAGGTGTCACAGCGTGGAACAGGAGGATAGTATGGAGCAACGCTCACCCTCCGTGCAGCCACGTCTATACGCTGTAAGAACCGTTGCTGGCAGGGAGCTAGATGTAGCACTTATAATAGAGCAGCGGGTTAAGGACGAGAATATACCCATATTCTCTGTAATAGTGCCGTCGCAGATACGTGGATACGTAATAGTTGAAACTCCTGCTGCATTCCACGCAGCTAACGCGATACAAGGAATAAGGTATGCTAAGGGTGTAGTGCCGGGCATACTGCGCTACGAGGATGTAGAAAGGCTTCTCAGGCCAGAGGCTGTGGTCGAGACGCTCAAGCCCGGCGATGTTGTAGAGATAATATCAGGGCCTTTCCGCGGAATGAAGGCACAAGTCGTACGAGTGCAGCCGGGTAAGAATGAGGTAGTTTTAAATGTGCTAGAGGTTGAGTACCCCCTTCAAATCACGGTACCAGGTGACTCGGTGAGGCCCGCTAGGGAGCGAGGGAGCTAGCAATGGGCACAATTAGAGTCATCAACGTCAAGGTTAAGGGGGGCGAAGCTTCTCCTGCCCCGCCTCTAAGCGACTCATTGAAGAAAGTGGGACTGGACGTAGACAAGGTAGTCGAAGAGATTAACGAGGTTACTAGTAAGTATAAGGGCTTTGAGGTACAAGTCAAGATAATAGTTGACGAAGATACCAAGGAGTACGAGATAGAGGTTAAGCCGCCAACGACAACAGAGCTGCTGCTGAAGGCTGTCGGAGCCAAGGAGCCATCAGGTGACCCAATGCATCAGAAGATAGGAGACCTGCCATTCGAAAAGATAGTCGAGATAGCGATAATGAAGAAGCCGGGCCTTACAGCGAAGACGCTAAAGGCAGCTGTTAAGACCATCCTGGGCTCTGCCAGGAGTATAGGCATAACAGTTGACGGCAAGGATCCTAAGCAGGTCACAAGAGAAGTGGAGGAAGGCGTCTACGACGCAGTGCTTTCGAAGTACGAGGAAGAGTGGGAGAAGGCTTAGACCCCTCCTCTGCTAAGCCAGGCTGCCCGGGGTGGCGAGAGTGTCATTTGTGCCCCGTGATGCGGTGGAGAAGGCGGTAAGAGAGGCCATAGAGGCTAGCCCGCGGCGCAACTTTAGGCAATCCGTAGACCTCATAGTAGTGATGCGCGATGTTGACCTTAAGAGTCCACAGGGACGCATAAGGGAGGTAGTATTCCTGCCGTACCAGCCCAATAGGAAGGTAAACATATGCGTGGCAGCCGACGGCGACATGGCTGTTAAGGCTCGTGAGGTAGCCGATCGTGTCCTAACCAAGGAGGAGCTGCAAGGGCTCGTGGGCAACCGTAAGGCTGCAAAGAAGATAGCGGAGTTCTGTGACTGGGTACTAGTACGTACAGACCTAATGCCCCTCGTAGGTAGGACTCTAGCGCCTGCGCTGGGTCCGCGCGGTAAGGTGCCTATACCGGTCCCGCCGAACGCCAATATAGTTGACTTCGTTAAGAGATACCGTTCCGCAGTAATGCTTAGGATGAAGGACCAGCCGCAGGTAATGTGTAGCGTCGGCACGGAGGACATGAAGGTAGAGGAGATAGTTGAAAACATATACAAGGTGCTCAACACTCTTGAGGGTAAGCTGCCGAACGCCAGGAACAACATAGCCAGAGTAATAGTCAAGACAACAATGGGTCCACCAGTAGAGGTTATGCTGCGCTAGGCTACGTGTTGCTAAACGTGTTCTAGTCTCTTTCATCGCTTTAAGCTATTATATGCTCTGGGTCGGAGGTGTATCATAGGATGAGTGTTGCACAGACTCGTGTACGGCGTATACCGGAGTGGAAGATTAAGGAGGTAGAGGAGCTGGCAGAACTGGCCAAGAACCACAAGGTAGTAGCAATAGTAGACCTATCTAAGACGCCAACGGCCCAACTCCAGCGTATACGTAGGAAAATTGAGCGTAAGTTCGGCGACAAGGTAGTGCTCAGAGTAGCTAAGAACACGTTATTCAAGCTAGCACTCAAGAAGGCTGGTATAGATCCTTCCCCTCTTGAGCCCTACTTGACTGGTACTAACATGTTCATATTCACAAACCTCAATCCGTTTGAACTCGCTCTCGCCTTGGAGAAGATATATGCAACTAAACCCGCTAAGCCGGGCGATATAGCTCCCACTGAGATAGTGCTGCCTGCAGGCGATACTGGCTTCAAGCCCGGTCCTATAATGAGCGTCTTCGGTAAACTACGTGTACCTATCCGTGTGCAGGGCGGTAGTATATGGATAGCTAAAGACACAAAGGTGGCTAAACCGGGCGACGAGATATCGCCCGAGCTGGCCTCTATACTCCAGAAGCTAGGCATAGAACCAATAATAGTCAAGCTTAAGGTAAAGGCTGCTTACGAGGATGGTGTTGTAATACCTGCAGACAAACTGATACTAGACCTTGAGGCTTACCGCCGCGATGTAGCGCAGGCTCATCTAACAGCGCTGATGGTTGGTGTTGAGATAGCCTACCCAGAGCCACAGGTACTTGAGCTTGCCATACCGATGGCTGTGAGGCGTGCACTAGCAGTAGCAGCCGAGGCTGGCTATGTGACACCAGATAACGCGGAGTACGTAATAGGCCTAGCTGTGGCGAAGGCCCTAGCAATAGTGACGGCGCTTGGAGATAAGGCTAAAGAGCTAGGCATAGACATACAGGTAGCAGCTCCTGCAGCTACCGCAGCACCAACAGAGGAAAAGAAGGAAGAGGAAGAAGAGGGGACCGAGGAGAAGAAGGAGGAGGTAAGCGAGGAGCAGCTAGCAGCTGGCCTAGAAAACCTCTTCGGCTTTTAACAAGGGTTTCAGAAATAGTTTCTTCGCAACTTTATCGTGTTAGTGTTGTGACAGGCGTCCATATCCCACTTACCATGATTTGCCTCGGTAATCCTAGACTGTGATCATAAAACCTGTGGCGCTGGCAAGGAGGCATAGCTTCGTCTTCTATGCTTGGCTCGTTTCTGTCTTGTAACTTCTAAATAGCGGTTGTCTGTGGGCCTCCTTAGTCCGGGGTCTGGTTGTAATGCAGGTTGACCCGAGGGAGTACCAGCTGGAGTTCTTTCGCGAGGAGGGCTTCACTAGGCGTAAGTGTAGCATTGGTGGAGAGTACTTCTGGACGCTTAATCCCGAGCAGGAGCACTGTAACGACGCTCCCTGTGTAGAGTACCACTTCTGGAGCATACCGAAAAAGACAAGTAACCTTAGCGTAGCAGAGGCAAGGAGGAAGTTTATCAGGTTCTTCGAGAGGAACGGGCATGAGGTAATTGAGCCAAGGCCTGTCGTAGCTCGGTGGAGGGAGGACCTCTACTTGACTATAGCTAGCATAGTAGTCTTCCAGCCACATGTGACTAGTGGCCTAGTGCCTCCGCCTGCAAATCCTCTCGTGATAGTACAGCCTAGCATAAGGCTTGAAGACATAGACTACGTTGGCTTAACTCTTGGCCGCCACCTTACAAGCTTTGAGATGGGCGGTCACCACGCCTTTAATTATCCAAATAAACACGTCTACTGGAAGGAGGAGACAGTAAGGCTTGCTTTCGAGTTCTTTACCGAGGAGCTTGGCGTGCCACCGGAGCATGTGACGTTCAAGGAGTCTTGGTGGGAAGGCGGTGGCAACGCCGGCCCGAGCTTCGAGGTAACCATCGGGGGGCTTGAGCTAGCTACTCTCGTGTTTATGCAGTACCGTATAGTAAATGGCGTCTATGAGCCTATACCTCTAAGGGTTGTAGACACAGGCTACGGTATTGAGAGGATTGCCTGGTTTACCCAGAAGGTTCCAACAGCCTTCCATGCCATATACGGTAGCCTACTTGACGAGTTCCACCGCCTCCTAGGGGTGGAGCCTGCTCCTCGTAACCTATTATGGGCAGCAGCCCGTGATGCAGGTAGACTAGACCCCGAGGACCCGGCAAGCATAAAGAGCTTTTACGAACGCGCTGCCCGTGATGCCGGCCTGGATCCGCGGGAAGCAGAAGAGATACTTCAACGCGTAGCAGCTGTCTACGCGCTTCTGGATCATAGTAAGACTATAGCCCTGATGCTTGCAGATGGTATTGTGCCGAGTAACACGGGTGAGGGCTATCTAGCGCGGCTAGTTATACGCCGGGCCATACGTTTAACCAAGAAGCTTGGTAGCGGCATAAGCCTAGTAGAGCTTGTTGAGAAACAGGCACGGTTCTGGGGTAGCGATTACTACCCGCAGATGCTCGAAAACATTGATTACATATTGAAAGTCACTAAGTTAGAGGAAGAGCGCTACAAGAGGAGCCTGGATAGAGGCCTCCGCGAAGTCAACCGGTTGCTTAGGCGTAAGAGAAGCCTAGCGCTAGACGACCTTATACTGCTCTACGATTCGCATGGGCTGCCGCCAGATATGGTTGCCGAGGCTGCTGCCAAGCTAGGCGTAAAGGTTGATATACCGCACAACTTCTATGCTATAGTAGCTCAGCGCCATGGCGCTAGCGGAGGTATAGCGAGACGTGTCGAGCACCCCAGCCTGCCAAAGGACATCGTAGAGTGGCTCAGCGGCTTCCCGGAGACAGAAAGACTCTTCCACAAAGACCCCTATCTGCGGGAGTTCAGCGCGAAGATCCTCGGCATCAAAGGCGTCTACCTCGTGCTGGACCGCACAGCTTTCTACCCGACGGGCGGTGGCCAGCTACACGATACTGGCGTCGTAGTTCTCTGTGGCAAAGAGTACCGGGTAAAACGCGTGGAGAAAGTAGGAGACGTCATAGTCCACGTACTCGACCGTGAGCCCGATAAGAGCTGCTCCGAGGCTAAAGGCAGGATAGACTGGGAGCGACGCTACCGCCTTATGAGGCACCATACCGGTGTGCACGTGGTGCTTGGTGCCGCTAGGAGGGTGCTCGGGAACCACGTGTGGCAAGCTGGCGCCGAGAAGACGCCGGAGAAAGCACGCTTAGACATAACTCATTATGAGACTCTGAGCGCCGAGGAGATCCAGAAGATAGAGGAGCTGGCTAACCTGGCTATACTTGAACGTATACCCGTGGAGACCAGGATAATGGATAGGAATGATGCTGAGAAGCTCTATGGTTTCCGGCTCTACCAGGGCGGTGTACCCCTGACGCCTAAGTTGCGCGTAGTGAGGATAGGAGACTGGGATGTAGAGGCGTGCTTTGGCACACATGTAGCTAATACAGCCGAAATAGGCTCGGTAAAGATAACAAAGGTCGAGAAGCTACAGGACGGTGTTATACGTTTAGAGCTAGTAGCGGGAAGCGAGGTAGCTCACTACGCCTCTACGCTGGAGAAGCGCATTAACAGTATAGCTCGTATCGTTGGCGGCGGCTCGGCAGACATCGAGAAGCGTGTAGAAAAGCTTGTACGCGACTATAACTCGGCGCGCCAGAATCTCAGTAGGCTTGCTAAATACGTAGTTAAGCAAGTAATCGAGACGCTTAGAAAGGAGCCGCTAGTGATAGAGGGTCTACGCGTCTACGTAATTAGGGAAGAGCTTCCGCTCCGTGAACTTTACCAGGAAATAGCCAGGCAGATAAGTAAAGAGGACCCAGAGAGTATAACAATAGCGCTGGTACCGGTCGAACAGGGCATAGTAGTGGAAATAGGTGCTGGGTCAAAAGCATCTCGTAGGATAAATCTGCGCGAGGTAGCAAAGCAACTAAACTCTAGAGGCTTCCGTGGAGGAGGTAAACCGACACACATAAATATGCTAGCTCCAAGTACATCCATCGAAGAGGTGTTTGAAGTAGTATTGTCTACACTGCGTAGCTTTCTCGAAGAGGGCATAGAGAAGTGAGTAGAGTACTTAACGTTTATGTGCCTCCTAACGCGTTTTACGAGATGTTTTTCCTCCTTACTCGTGGATATCCACGTAGCGAGGCCTTAGAGCTGGTTAAGCGAAGATACAAGCTCGCTAGGCCAGAAGCTATTCTTCTTTCTAGATGTATACACCCGAAGCATGTATCAAACTCTATCCAGAGCAAACTTGTAGTAGTAGCTAATATAAAAGGACGGAATCT
>DQVR01000043.1 GCA_015661645.1 Pyrodictium delaneyi | reverse complement strand
TTTTCGACAATTCTACCTACGTTCTAATAGCCTACCGAGCCATGTTCTAGTGGATGAGGGGCTAGGGCTTTACAACGATGCACGATGAGGAGAGTACCATTATGCCCTGTGTATAGCAGCATGGCTGCTATGTATTGAATGATAATCCGGAGGGTGTTGCTGAGTCATTTACGAGAGCATTGTAAAGCCGAGTTGCTGCTGAAGATACAAGGAGGCCAGTGAGTTCTATCGCCGTATCCGCGGCCTTAGATATCTTCCAAAGGAAGCCCCTTGGCTAAGATAATTAATGAGGGTCCCATGTCTCCGGCCTCGTGGGTTCTTTAGGGTGATGCTTCTCTGGGGAATTGTGATTGTGAAGACTACGTGCCCCTAGGGATAAGCTGGAAAACATGTTGAAGCTTGTAGACGAGCCAAAGTATGAGTCCAAGGCATCGCCAAGGTCTTGGATAGGTCTAGGTCAGAGAAAGTAGACTATCCTATGCTCGCCTCTGGAGACCTTGGCTACAGTGCTCCATAGCCTTGTGAACGGCTCTACTATGGCTTTAGCTAGCTCCGGTACGGTGACGCTCTTTCCTACTGCTCTGAGGAACGCTTCTCCGACGCGGGACCCCGGTACAGAGACCCCTGCCTACGCTGTACAGCACTGTAGGGGCTGGCTCTAGAGGGACAGAACAGCTGTATATGAATCTAAGCTTATTGATTGTGGCCGGCCCAGTATAGCTTATGGGCCTATCACGTGCTGGCTTGCTGTCTCACCTGGGCTGCAAGGTCCTTCTATCTTAGGTTCCAGTATCTTTACAGGCTTGTAGCCAAATAGCCCGGCTAGTAGCCGCTCCATAAAGCGCTCGACAAGGAGCGGTATACGAGTCTTGCCAGCCTTCTCTATGTAGCTCCATGGGAGGGTAGGTCGTAGAAGCCGTATCTGGCGTCGAGGTAGTATACTAGCTCGGTTAGCGGCGAGACATGGCGGTTAGGGGCTCCTTTTCCGCTTCCCCCATACCTCTATCCTCTCCAGCAGCCCGGTCTTCAGCATCACATCGATATACCTTTATGTGTGATGTTGAGGACCTCTCTAGCAGCCCGTGTGCGTATAGGTACACTGCTATCTGTGGGCTTATTCCTACCTGCAGCTATGGCTTCGAGTATTGCGTCGAATCGCCGGGTGTAGGTGTAGTCCTCCTCGTCGAGGACTTCCCCTACGAGCGATTTCGCGAATTCCCTGCCAGAGAGGACTTTGCCCTTGATGCTCCGGCCTATGAGTACCGGTTCCTAGTAGAAGACAAGGTGCCCGATGAGGCTCTTTCCTTTGTGGCTCCAGTGTATGGCGAGGAGTTCTACCAGCGATATGAGGCCTACCTGTCGTATTGAGAAGAGTCCCTTGAGGGGTGCCTCAGGCCCCTCGGTGAACCTTCAGTGGTAGTGCATACGATGTTATTAGCACTACGTTCTCCTGGCAGACTCCTGCTTGGAGGGCGTCAAAGAGCCTTGAGCCGGCTCGGTGGAACTCGTCGGGCAATATTGTCCCCGGACCTGCAGAGCCTGAGGAAGACTCTCGTATCCATCTCCTGGTCTTCTAGCGGGTCGTATATTGTGCCGCTCCTCCTCACTACGAAGTAGTGATAGTCCGAGAGCACTAGCCGTGTGTAGAAGGTTTTGCCGGTCTTTCTCCTCCCCTAGAGGAGCCTCCTTCCACCCTGCTTTAGGAACTCTTCTAGCCACGGCCTCTTAACAATGATACCCATAATATGATACTGTGTGTAAGTGCTACTTACAGGCTCCGTGCAGCTCCAGAGGCTCTGGCGTAGCCCAGCCGAGGCGAGGTTAGATGGTTTTAGCATTCAGGGCTACTGCCTGCCCTGGTGCAGTGCATGGCCGGCCGCGGATTAGCACTCTACCTTGCGCTTGGCGTCGCTGGCCTCGTTATAGGGCTCTATGGGGCCCATGGAGGCTCTGTCCTGCCGAGTGTTGTTGGCGGGCTGCTAGGTATCCTCGGGTTCGGCGAGGTCACGGTCCACTGGCTCGAGAAAGCTGTGCACGCGTATGGGCTTCGCCGCTACGCGGCGGGTGTCCTGGTGAACAGTCTCGCTGTTGCTCCGGAGCTGCTCCTAGCCTATAGCATTGGCTCGAGAGGAGTGGCGGAGGGCAATCTGGAACTAGTCGAGCTAGCAGTACTATCCGTGATGGTGAGTGCTGGGCTCAACTTGGCTGTGCTTGGCATCGTTGTGCTCATGGGCCGTGGCGGGCTAAGGACGCCCTCGGAGGCCTCGGCCATAGAGCTGCCTCTGCTCCGTGCAGTGGTGGCTGCTGTCTCGGTTATCGTGCTCTACGCGCTGGTAGAGGCTGCCTACCTCGGAGTAGTGCCTAGGGACCCCTTGGAGGCGTCTCTGACGCTCCTCGTGTTCTTCCTCATCTACATACTCTGGGTCGTGAGGGCCGGTCGCGAGCCCGGCGCGGGGGCTGGCGGGCTCGGATGGGCCCCCATGGCTGCTCGGTGGCCTGGGCGGCCTCGTGGCGGCGGCTGAGGCTATGAGCGCTGGGGTCGAGGGCATGGTTCGCGGCATGGGCCTCGGTGCGGCGGGGCTTCTCATAGGCCTTGTGGGCGTGGCGCCGGAGGCTGCGCTGAACCTCCTGGCGGCTGCGCGGGGGCGGCGCGAGGAGGCAGGCTTCGGGCTGATAGCAGCTACTAGCGCTACGCTACTCCTAGTATACGCTGTCTTGGCTATACTGCTCCCATTGCCCCTGGACCGCTACATCGTCTACACACTCGGCGTGCTCGCAGTGAGTCTATGGCTAGTACAGCACAGTATAGCGAGCGGCAGTGAGCTGGACAAAAATGAGGCCGTACTGATAATCTTGCTCAGCATGAGTAGCCTAATACTCCTCGCTAGGGTCTAGTAGTCTTATGCAGCCTTATCCCCTAGAGACGCAGAACGCGTTTGTGGGGCTGGTCGGCTGTGGCGGGGATGGTGTTTGTCTCAGTTGACGCGGAGGGCCTACCCTACATAGTCTCCCCGCTCCAGCTTATGCCAGGGCGTAGCCTCTTCGGCGAACTCCGCTCGGTCGCTACTAGGCTCACACGCCTGGCTGTATCGCTGCTAGTCGAGCAGGGCTACAGTGTAGTGGTTGCTGATAGCCATGGGTTCATGGTTAACATTGATCCGCTCGAGATGCCCTATGGGGTAGAGGTGGTGCGGGGGTTCCCACGGAGCCTCTCTATGGTGGCTGGTGCCCGTGGCTCGAGCTACGCTGTGTTCCTCGGCTACCATGCCCGGGCTGGCGTAGGCTCGGTGCTCGCCCATAGCTTCTCAAGTAGAGTGGTCTACAGGCTCACGGTTAACGGGCTAGAGGCGTCTGAGTACCTGTTCAACGCCATGCTGCTGGGAGAATGGAGTACACCGGTAGGCCTAGTCGCGGGAAGCAGTGAGCTGGGCAAGGAGGTGGAGCAGTACACCCCCTGGGCGGTGTGGCTCCCCTTGTCGAGAAGCACGGGCTACCTATCGTCCATGTCGCCCTCTATCAAGGAGGTGGAGGAGGACCTGCGGGAAGCTGTAAAAGAGTCTATCCGGAGAAGCCGCGCTGGCGAGCTGAAGCCGCTCGTAATGGGCTGGGAGACGGTGGAAGCTTGTGTAGAGTTCATGAGCCCAGCCTACGCGGAGACAGCTGCTCTCATGCCAGGTACGGTTTGGGATACAGGACGCCGGGTATGCTACCAGGCGTCCAGCGTAGAGGAAGCCTACCGAGCAATGGAGGCCATGGTGTACCTTGGCGGCTTCACGGCCCTGCTGACTCAGCAGATGCGCTAGCCCTCCCCGTAAAGGCCCCGCGCGGCCTCCAGGACCACGGGGTCTTCGGCCACGGCTTCCGCCTCCCTTCTTAGCCCAGCCCTCTCTAGGGCTAGCATCAGCGCGCCCAGAGCAGGATAGACCTCCTTACTGCTCATCCTCAGCCCGTGCTCCTCCAGCCCTGCTCTGAACTTGTCTCGGAAGACCCGGCTCCGGAACATAGAGCCCGTTACGTAGACGGTGTCTAGGCCAGCCCTCCGGGCAGCCACGACGGCGGCCCAGGCTAGCTCCTCGGCGCCCTGCTCTAGCAGCTCGCGGGCCTCCCCGCAGCCCTCCTCGGCGGCGCGGGCTACGTGGAGGGCGAGGCTAGCAATGCGGTCTACGCGGCCCCGCGTAAGGTAGAACCAGTACGCTAGCTCGTCGCCGCTGGTAACGCCCAGGGCGCGGGCCACAGCGTCTGTTAGGCAGCTACGCTGCTCACGGCCGTCGAGCACACGGAGTAGCCTGCGTAGAGCAGCCCGGGAGACCCAGAAGCCGCTCCCCTCGTCCCCCAGGAGCCAGCCATGGTCCCCAACGATTATCCTCTCGCCTCCTGGCGATAGCGCGTAGGCTATGCTCCCCGTCCCCGCTATAACCAGGACACCAGGTGCGCCACCAGTAGCATGCACCAAGGCTATGTGCGCATCATGCTCGACCCCCAGCCTATCCCCGTAGCCGCTAGCCGAGGCTATAAGGCCGGCTAGCTGCCTGGCGAGAATCCTGCTGTCAAGCCCCGCAAACCCAGCCACCACTATGGCCACGCGCCCGGCCCTGTGCCCGGTGCCCCGGAGCGCATCATCGATAGCCTTACGTACAGCGGCCCCAGCGGCAGCCGCACCGACGTTAACTGGGTTACCCGGCCCAGCAGCGCCCGCCCATACACCGCCGCTACCAGTGTCGTACACTAGAGCCCGTGTGTGCGAAGCTCCAGCGTCTACCCCGGCTACAAGCATAGCAAAAGCACCACGAGAGTATAGGGTCCCAGCGCCTCCCCGTACACTCCACAAATCTATCTACTTAACTACTTCCTCTTCAAAGCCTTGAGGGTCTCGTGGAGGGCTAGTAATGCTACTAGGAGGATGAGGGCTAGAAGCGGTACATGCTCAACAGCTAGCCTGCCCAGCTCGCCTGTCGGCGAGACTATGCTACGGGAGACCCTACCTGCGTTAAAACCAGCAAGAAGAACCAGGTAGGCGTAGGTACTCTCTACACCCCTCAGTAGCCCAGCTAGTGCTGCGGCATAGGCTACTGCCAGCACAATGTTCTCAGCTACAAGGAATCTAGGTAGAGGAGCTACTAGGTTGATCCCGAGATAGGATAAGGCTAACAGAGCTATGAGTACCTTAAGCAGCTTGTCAGTAACCATTTCGGACCCCAAAGCACCACGCCACGCTCCGTGTAAATAAGGATTGTCGCAGGCAACAAGCCCTCTAAAACACCTATTTCCACCGCAGCCATAGCGCAGATCATCCGGTATGCAACTAGAGAAATGCAGCCATGGAGCTATATCTTATTCTTATCCTAGCCCTTTTTAGTAACCTGCAACAGAGTACTTCGTTTCCCCGTCCTCAGAACTTGTTACAAAACTGCTTGTTCTTCCTAAACTGCTCTGTATACTCCTTCTTCAACACGTAGCGTATCTCACATCTCTCCTTGAATGGGGGCACTAGCAGGCTCTTTAGGAGGCATAGCTATGGATTCCCAGAGAGGGAGTACTCTCTATCTGGCATCAACGTCTCTGTCGGGCAGGCAGCGGCACAGAGAGCTAGCGGTCACGACAAGCTCCAGCTGGACCATGACCGGGCGTAGCCGGGCTCTCCCCTGGCCCCGGGCCCCGTCCCTATAGGAGCATGCTGTGATGCACTTGTTTCAGCCCCTACACGTCGGATAATTATCGCTAGTTGAGTGGTCCTCTTCTTCATAGAATGTCCGCCAGCTAGGAGCCTTGGGCATAGTGTCCCTGGCCTCTTGGTTGACCTTTTTATAGATGGATGACCTCCTGCACGTACCTGGGGTAGCTGGGACGATATATCGGTTACAGATGCAGAGAGATGGCGGCGTAGTTGGTGTAGCAATAACCTAGTTATCCTGCTGCACATCCTCCGGGGATACAGGTTTATCCTCCCCGTGCCCGGCTCACTCTAGTACTCCTGGTGCACTAGGCTGTGACACTGCCACCTTACCACGTAGGCGTGGAGAAAGCCCGGCTATACGAGGTCGGGTTTGACCGTATAGTGGACTTCTTCTACCGCCTAGCCGAGGCAGCTGACAGGCTCCGAGAGGATGGATGGTTCCAGTACGGTCCAGAGAAGCTCCCAGAGTACATCGAGATACCTGCCCGCGGCACCCTCCGCGTCAAGTACGGGTTCCCTGTGTTCCAGAAAGGCGGCGTCTGTATGGACGTGACGAACACTGAGCAAGCCGGGATAGCGGAGGAGGCTGGCGCGGCCTCAGTGATGGTCCTCGATAAGCTGCCCTACGATGTCCGCCGCCAGGGCGGAGTAGCCCGCATGGCCGACGTGAAGGTGATACAGCAGGTAATGGACACGGTGACCATACCTGTCATGGCTAAGGTGCGTATAGGCCACTACTACGAAGCCGCTATACTTGAGAGCATAGGTGTGGACATGATAGACGAGAGCGAGGTACTCACCCCTGTAGACGAGAAGCACCATATCAACAAGTGGTTGTTCAAGGTACCCTTCGTCAACGGTGCCCGGAACCTCGGCGAGGCCCTTCGCCGCATAACGGAGGGCGCGGCCATGATCCGTACAAAGGGTGAGGCGGGCACAGGCAACGTGGCTGAAGCAGTACGCCACATGAAGATAATCGTGAAGGAAATATGGAGTCTCCGCGCTATGACGCCGGAGGAGAGGATGCGTGTAGCCCGCGAGTATGGCGTGCCACACCAGCTAGTAGAGCTAACGGCACGGCTCGGCCGCCTCCCAGTAGTAAACTTCGCCGCCGGCGGCATCGCTACGCCAGCAGATGCTGCGCTAATGATGTGGCTGGGCGCCGACGGTGTGTTCGTCGGCTCCGGTATATTCAAGAGCAGCGACCCCAGGGAACGCGCAGCGGCAATAGTCCTCGCTACGAGCATGTGGGATGACCCGGAGACTGTAGCAGAGGCCCAGGCGATGATAAGCGAGCAGAAAAGCATGATGGGCATAGACATACGCAAGCTCAAGCCCGAGGAGCTGCTACAGATAAGAGGCGACTAGCCGTGAAGGTGGGCATCCTAGCCCTTCAGGGAGGCTTCTACGAGCACCTACACATGCTACGCAGGCTAGCCGACGAGACCGGATGGAG